>JALUJS010000121.1 GCA_027056825.1 Candidatus Krumholzibacteriia bacterium
TGTAGAAGTAGTAGCTGGCGGCTAGGAGGAAAATCCAACGCTTGCGTGGCGGGATCAGGAAGTAGAAGAGAACGACGAGCGGCAGGAATACCGCGTAGTGGAAGGAATTGAAGAACATCTGTTGCGGGCCTCGGCTGGATGGTGCGGGTCTCGGGCCTGTAAGCACAAAACGATCCGTGCCGCCGCAAGGCCAAACCTGCGGTCGATTTTCCTGAATATTAAGTATATCATATGCGATGTTTGTTTGCGATGAAAATCGGGTTTCCCCTGTGGGAGCGGTCCGGATTCCGCCCCGATTCCCTGCCTAACCTGGAGCCTGGACGTGAAAATCTGGTTCGACGCCGACAACGGTCCCCATGTGCTGATCATGAGCCCTTTGGCCCATGAGTTCCGCAAGCGCGGGCACGAGATCCTCTTCACCGCCAGGGACCGGACCAAGACCTGTGAACTTCTCGACCTTTACGGATTCACCTACCGGAAGGTCGGCGGCCTTTACGGCGCCGGCATGATCGGCAAGGTGCGCGGAACCCTGGGCCGGGCGTGGGAGTTGGTGCGTGCCATGCGAAGCAGCGGCGCGGATGTCAGTTTCGGACACGGGTCGCGCGCCCTGCCCATCGCCTCGCGCCTGCTGGGTGTCCCCACGGTGACGATGTACGACTACGAATGGGTGGACGCCAGGCTGTTCAACTGGTTCTGCCGCGGCATCCTGCTGCCGGACGCCATCAGCCTGGAACGTTGCGCCGCAGCGGGAATCTCCACCGCCAAGGCCGTGCGCTATCCCGGTTTCAAGGAAGAGCTCTACCTCGGTGCGGGCGACCTGGACACCGGCATCCCGGCCGACCTGGGGCTGGATCCCGACGGGATCCACGTCCTGTTGCGCCCCCCAGCCACGACGGCCCATTACCACAATCCGGAGGCGGAAGTCATCCTGGACGCCATCCTGGCCCGGCTGGCCCGGGTGCCCCGGGTCCAGCTGGTCTATCTGCCGCGCACCCCGGACCAGCATGACCTGCCGTCCCGCGCCGGGGTCGCGCAGGTGATCATACCGGACAAGGTCTATGATGGACCCAGCCTCGTGGCGGCCATGGACATGGTGATCAGCGGCGGTGGCACCATGACCCGCGAGGCGGCCATCTTCGGGGTGCCGTCCTACAGCTTTTTCCGGGGGCGCAGCGGCATGGTGGACGAGACCCTGGCGGAAAGAGGGCGCCTGGTCATGCTGCCTGACGCCGGTGCGGTGGAATCCCGCCTCCGGGTGGCCAAGAAGGAGGGGGCGATCACCCGTCCGGATCCCGCCCCCCTGGTGGCGTTCATCTGCGATGCCATCGAGGCCGCCGCCGGTTGATCAGGCGGGGCGGCCGGCCAGATATTCCTCGAGTTCGCGTACGATGCGCGGGGCGGTCTTCCCGTCCCACAAGTCGGGGACGGTCCCTTCCTTCCACTGCCCGGCGAGAATCCTCTCCACCTGCCCCGGCAGCGACTCCACGGTAGCCAGTTCGTTGGTTCCCTGCTCGATGGTGATGGGCCGTTCCGTGTTGGGGCGCAGGGTCAGGCAGGGAATCTTCAGATAGGTGGTTTCCTCCTGGAGCCCGCCCGAATCGGTGAGCATCAGCCGGCAGTGGGCCACGAGGTTCATGAATTCATAGTAACCCAGGGGCTCGATGAACTTCAGGTCGGAGTCCGCCAGGCCGCACCGGGTCACCAGGTCATGCTTTTCCATGACCGCGCGGGTGCGGGGATGGACCGGGAACAGCAGGGGCATGCCGACCCCGGCCAGCACCCGCAGGATGGCTTCCAGGGTGGCGGGATCGTCCACGTTGGAAGGCCGGTGCAGGGTGACCACGCCGTAGCCCCCGTCCTCCAGCCCATAACGTGTGAAGACCTCCAGTTCCCTGGCGCGGCTGATGGTGCGCACCAGGCTGTCGATCATGATGTTGCCCACCAGCTTGATCTTGTGGTCCGGTACGCCTTCGGAGCGCAGGTTGGCGTCCGCGTCGGGCGAGGGGGTGAACAGCAGGTCGGCAATGGCGTCGGTCACCAGGCGGTTGATCTCCTCGGGCATGGTGCGGTCCCGGCTGCGCAGCCCCGCCTCGACGTGGGCCACCGGGATGTGCAGCTTGGTCGCCACCAGGCTGGTGGCCATGGTGGCGTTGACATCCCCGACGACCAGGACCAGGTCGGGCCTGTCGGCCAGGCACAGCTCCTCGTATTTCAGCATGACTCCGGCCACCTGGTGGGCGTGCGTGCCACCGCCGATGCCGAGATGCACATCGGGCTTGGGCAGGCCGAGGTCCTCGAAGAACACGTCGGACATGTTCTTGTCGTAATGCTGGCCGGTATGGATGAGAACGGGTTCGAGGACCGTGCTGTTCTCGGTCATCGCCCGCCAGATGGGGGCGATCTTCATGAAGTTGGGCCTTGCGGCGGCGATGAGGTGGATTTTCCGGGTCACGTCATGAACCTTTCAGGGTTTGCGGTTTGGGGCCGGCCGGCGGCTCCGGCGCGCCTTTCGGTTGCGGGGCGGTTGGCGCCTTCCGATTCGTCCCGCGCAAGATACCCGCACAGCGCCCGGAGCATCCAGGCCTGGGACCATCGCATGTGGATGGCTCGCTGGGCGTAGCGCCGGTGCTTCTGGAAACGGAATCCGCCCCGGCGCTCGTCCCAGAGTTCCTCGATGCCCCGCTGCAGGATGCGCCCGGAGAATTCCACGGCGTCTTCCCTGAAACAGGAGAGCCGCAGGAAGGTCAGCGCCCCCTGGGCGAAGCTGTGGGGATCGATGGGGTACAGGGAGGTGGTGAAATAACGGGGTGTGCCGTCGTCGAGAAAGAGGTTCCGGCGGTAGAACTCCAGGCCCCGGTCCAGTCCCGCATCCCAGTCAGCGACCCCCAGCAGGCCTGCTGTGCGGTGGATGGTTTCCAGGTTGAAGCCGGTGTGGAGATTGTCGATCCAGCCCCAGTGGTCGGCTTCGCCGTAGATCCAGGATCCGTCGGCTTGCTGCCGCGCCATGACCCAGTCCACCGCCCGGCGGGCCAGGTCGCGCCACCCCGCGGCGTGTTCGGGCGCGAAAGCGGCGGCCTGGGCGAGGATGCGGGCCCCGAAGAGGGAGGCGTTATACACCCGGGTGGTGTCCCCGGGCGAGTAGCTGAAGCAGACGCCGTCGGCGTCCTCATGGCGGTGCAGGTGCTCGGCCACGAAACGTCCCGCGGAGGCCGCGGCCCGGGGCAGGGTGACAGAGGCGTCGGCTTCCAGGGCGTCCAGGACGAAGCTGGTGGCCACGACGGTGGGGAAGAAGGCCGGTTGCAGGAAGGCCTTGGACTGCCAGGGGAAGTCGTAACCCCAACCCACGGCGTCGGGCCACGGCAATTCCCCGGCGGCGACCCGGGCCGCGGCGCGGGGCTGGACCTCGCGGCCGGGCATCACCGGCCGGCCGTCCGGGCCGGAGGCCAGCGAAACCAGGGCGTCGCCCAGCCACTCCCGCTGCTGGCGGGTGTCGCCCAGGCCGTCCCAGGCGGCGGCCGCCTGCAGGGTCAGGGCCAGGCCCTTGGGGTTCAGGCCCGGGGGGATCCGCAGCACCGGCCGCAGGTCCACGGGTGAGCGTTTGACCCCCTGGATGACCGCAAGGCGCAGCAGCCGTGACCGCCTGAGCAAGGGCGCGAGCAGACGGCTGTTGAGGCCGTCGTAGGGGTCGCTGCCGGCGAAGCCGGCGGCGGCCAGTTCCTGCCATACGCGGCGGGCGACGGAGGCGAAGCGGGAGTCCATGGTGTCAGGATGCATCGTGATCCAGATCCTGCAGATCCACGGTTTCCACGGTTCCCCTGTCCAGCGCGTCCAGGATCTTCATGGTGGCCAGGGTGGTGGCGATTTGCGAGGCCGCGCTGATGGGAGGGACGCCCTCGCGGATCCCTGCGAGGAAGGCCAGGACCTCCTCGCGGTGCCCCTTGCTGCCGCTGCGGGCCTGACGGGTCTTGCCCCGGCCGAAGAGGCTGACTTTCTGGAAGTTGTGGATCACCGCGGCGCGGCCCGCGCCCAAAATCTCCATCTGCTCCTTGGGCATGCCGGAGGACCCGCCGGCGAAGTAGCCGATTCCGCCCACCGAGCCGTCGGCGAACTTCAGGTTGATCACCACATTGTCCCGGGCGACGGCGTCCCGGTTGTCGGTGTCGATGCACAGGGCCGAGACCTGCACCGGGACCGATCCGCACATGAACTGCATGAGGTCGATGAAGTGGCAGACCTCGCCCATGATCCGCCCTCCGCCTTCGACCGGGTCCTGGGTCCAGTGCGTGACCGGGATATGGCCGGCGTTGATGCGGTACATCATGGTCAGGGGTCCGGGGTCGGATCCGAAGTGCGCCTTCGCCTTGGCCGCAGCCGGACTGAAGCGCCGGTTGAAGCCCACCTGCAACAGCGGGGGCTCGTCCCGGTCGCCCAGGAAGGCCGTGATCCGCGCCAGTTCCTCGCGCCGCAGGCACAGGGGCTTTTCCACGAACACGTGCTTGCCGGCCTGCAGGGCCGCGAGGGCCAGCGGGCCATGCTGGTCGTGCCGGGTGGCGATGACCACGGCCCGGGTATCGGGATCGGTGATCACTTCCTCCGGTGAGGAGACAGCCCTGGCGAAGCCGTGGCGGCGGCCCACATCCACGGCCGTCAGGCCCGTGCGCGTGTAGATCGCCGACAGGGAGGTGTCCTTGTGCTCCCTGAACGTGGGCAGCAGGAACGTCTGGGCGAAATTCCCCGCGCCGATGAAGCCGACACCGATGCGCCCGGAATCAAGGGGCGCATGGCCTGTCTCGATGCGGACGTTCCGGGCAGGGGGCCGGTCCGGATACTCCACCAGGATCCCGCAGTAGGGTTCGCTGCGGGAGGCGATCATCTCGTAGGCGGCCGGGGAATCGTCGAAGGCGAAGCGGTGGGTGACCAGGGGCAGGGGATCGAAGCGCCCGGAGGCCATCATGTCCAGGACCGCCTCCATGTTGCGGCCCTCGGTCCAACGCACGAAACCGTAGGGGTAGTCCAGGCCGCCCTCCTCGTAGAGA
>JALUJS010000122.1:0-3684 GCA_027056825.1 Candidatus Krumholzibacteriia bacterium
GCTGATCGCCGCCGGGTAACCCGCCAGCACGGCGGCGATCAGCAACATCGTGATTCTCATGTCGGCCTCCTTGTGATCCGTATCGACCTCATGATAGATACGGAGTCGGCAGGCCGCCTGTGACATCAACGGCCGGATCAGGCCGGGCGCAGGTCCGGGAATTTGGCGTCCAGCGCCGTGTTCCACGCATCGACACGGTCCTGCTGGGCCTCCAGCGCCGCTTCCCAGTCACCATGGATGGTCACGCCGATGATGGCGTCGCCCTGGGCGATGGAGTCCACCACGCCCTGGTCCTCCCGGCTGATGACCTTGCCGAACACGGTGTGCTTGCCGTCCAGCCAGGGCGTCTCGACGTGGGTGATGAAGAACTGGGAGCCGTTGGTGCCCGGCCCGGCGTTGGCCATGGACAGGATGCCGGGGCCCTCGTGCCGCAGGTCGTCGCGGCACTCGTCCTCGAACTTGTAGCCGGGACCGCCGGCGCCGGTGCCGTCGGGGCACCCGCCCTGGATCATGAAGTCGGGGATCACCCGGTGGAAGCTCAACCCGTCGTAGAAGCCCCGGCGGGCCAGGTTGATGAAGCTGGCCACGGTCACGGGCGTCTTGTCGTGGAAGAGGACGAGGTTGATGGTGCCCCGGTCGGTTTCGATGATGGCGCGGACTGAAGACATCTGGCGACTCCTGGCGCGGGGAAAGACTGCTGCGTGGACTGCGGCAAAGTAACAGAATTTCCGGCGTGATTACAGAATTGATCCGGCGGAATCCGGATGGCCGCGCTGGAGACTCCGTTTCTTGTATTCAAGGTGTGAGGCCTGGCCGAATTCAGCATGATAATGCATGGCGATGGACCGGATCTGGATTTCCAGAACCTGCCCGTTTTGATCCCGGACACAGGTGTGAATGCTGCGATAACCGTTTCGCTTAGGGGTGGCGATGTAGTCCTTGAAGCGTCCCACCACCGGCCGGAAGCACTCGTGGGCCACTCCCAACACCCCATAGCAATCCGTCTCTGTCGGCACCACCACACGCAGGGCGAACAGGTCGTGCACCTGGTCGAGAGTCAGGTTCTTGGCCTTCATTTTCCTCCAGACCCCACCCGTGTGCTTGATGCGGCATTCCAGGTTCTGGACGGGAATAAGTTTCTGGTCCAGGGCCTCCTGGAATGACCGGCGGCAAGCCTCGAACCAAGGCTGCCGGTCCTGGATGAATTTCGATAGCTTATCTTCCAGTTCCCGGAATGTCACCGGCTCCAGCATGCGCAGCGCCGCATCCTCCAACCGGGATTTGAGACTCACGTTTCCCAGTTGCTCCGCTTCCAGGGCCAGGCTCTCGATAGCCTCCCTGGCCAGGATCACGGCGGCCGGATGACGCCGGGAGACAGACTCCAGTTCCCGGCACTTGTCGAGGAGAAATGTTTCCCGGCCGGGATCGTTGACGCCCGCTGCCCTGGGAACGAATGTCGCCTCGGACGCCGCTCCTTCCCCGGCCTCACCCGCCATGGTCCCGCGCAGATGCAGCCCAACTGTCGAAGCCCGTTGTTCAGCGTTAAGGAACTGCTGGACCGTCTTCTGTAGTTCCTTGCCCATGGTCCAGAATCGCCAGTTGATCCACTGGATTTCCCACGCCCCCCCGACCGCTTCCGCCTCATCCCAGTAGCCCATCTCCATTTTGCGGATTCCGGTCTGGAGCCGGTCCAGCGGAGCGGTGACGAGCCTGCGGATCGTGATCCTCAGAATGAGCAGGATCGCCGCCAGAGTAGCAATCATGTGTACGGCCCAACTTCGCCATCTGGCCCTGACCCCGCGCCTGAAATCGGCCCTCTCCTCATGGACTTCCAGCCGCCCCGGCTTCCCCGCGAATACCGGACCCGACACCGGAACCTCAATCCTGAACCAGTCCTTTTCGGACTTTCCGGCCATGGATCCGGATTCGGCGACCATCCCGCCGTCACCGTCCTTCAGGACCATGTAATGCCGATTTCTTCCCCCTTCGAGATAGGCCCTGTGGAAGGCGGCGAATCGGCTACCGACCTCCGTGAGGTTCTCCGCATCACCGATCGCGGCCTGCAGCGGCAGTACGGAGTTGGCCAGACTGCCCCGGATTTCCGCCTCCATCTTTCTTGTTTCGAGAATCTCCTGCGGCACGGTAACAAGCCCCATGACCAAGGCGACCGTGAGCGCAGTGTAAAGGGCCAGGCGCCGATCCAGGGACATGCCCCGCCGGGGCCGGATATTTCTCATCCGTCCGGCGCCGGGGGTTTCCCCTGATCCTTCTGCTCGTGCTCCGGAAACCATGCCGTCTCTCGTTTCCCCGTTGTCTGGTCAGTTCATGGTGTGCCGCATGGGGGGAATCCTCACCCTTGTCCGCAGGGATTCCCCATTGCGCCGGATGAGAAACTCCACCTCTTCGCCGGGCCGGGATCTCAGGAGAATGCGGGCCAGATCCTCGCCGCCGAACACGCTCCTGCCGTTCACCCCCTGGATCACGTCCCCGCCAAGGCGATACTCACGGCCACCCAACAGGATGATGCGGTCGCCCCCCCTGATCCCCGCCGCCCGGGCCTCACTGTTCTCCTCGACGTCCTCGACCAGGAAGCCGTACTGGCTGTCGATCCCGAAGATCGTCGCCAGGTCCGGAGTGATATCGGTGCCCGACAGGCCGATCTGGGGCCGGAAGGGATGTCCCATGCGGACCAGGTCGGGGATCAGGTCCAATACCAGGTTGATGGGAATTGCGAATCCCACTGATTCCCCGTCCTGGACCTTGGCCAGGATCACTCCGACCACCTTCCCGTCCGAATCCACCACGGGTCCCCCGCTCTGACCTGGATTGATGGAGGCATCGAACTGGATCAGGTCGGCCCCGAAGCCCGGACGCATGATGCGCCGGTCCAGGCCGCTGACGATTCCCACCGTCACGGAATTCTCCAGTCCGAAGGGGCTGCCCACCGCCAGGAGTTTCTGGCCGATGCGCAACTGATCGGAATCACCGGTCTCCACCACGGGGACGTCCTGTTCCTGGGTTTTCAACAAGGCAATGTCGTAATCCGGAGCCGTCCCCACGATGGATACGGTCAGGGACTGGCCGTCACCCAGAATGACATCGATCCCCGTGGCGTTTTCGATGACGTGATAATTCGTGACGATCAGGTGTTCATCAATCAGGATTCCGCTGCCGCTGGTGGAGATCTCCCGGTAACCCTCGGACTCGTTGACTTCCTGTCCGTGGCTCAAAACCAGGACCACCGAATCCACGACTTTGTTGTAGGCAGCGATGGTGTTCTCCTCCTCGGTCGTGGCCGCTGCGACCGGCAGCACGATTGGACCCACAGCAAGAACCAGCCCGGCCACCGCCGGCAGGAGGAAGTGGATGGCGCGGTGAATAATTTTGCCTTGGAGAAAGCGGACGCCATTCATGAGCCCCTCGTTTCCTGTTTTGTTCCGAATTCGACACACGGGGTGTCGCGTTGGCTGGAGCATCTTTTGTGCCCATGCAAAATATTGTAAACAAACAGGTTGTTATGATTTCATTGAGCAATATTATTCACGGTGTTCAATATTCTCCAACTGCGAAGCGGACAATGATCCGCGCAACCGGGAATGTATGTCCGGTTCGACGCCGGTGTGGATCGCATGCCCTGCCGATGATACCATGGGCGCAGTCGCCCGCGTCCCTAGCCTGGAGCCA
>JALUJS010000122.1:3694-14481 GCA_027056825.1 Candidatus Krumholzibacteriia bacterium
GTCGTGGAAGAGGACGAGGTTGATGGTGCCCCGGTCGGTTTCGATGACGGCGCGAACGGACATGCACGGCTCCCTTGTCGGTGGGGGATGAAGATGGTTCGATCGCAATCCAAGCTAACACATCCGGGTCCGGTCGCCCAGCAGCGGTCGTCCAGCGGTGGTCGCCCAGCGGCGGTCGTCCAGCGGCGGGCGCGGCCCGGATCCGCACCCGGTGGTCGATAACTGTTGATACCACCCGCGGGCCCGCGGTAGTGTCGAGACCATGAACGGGTTATCCGCCAACCGCGCCTTCCTGCTCCTGCTGCTCGCGGCCATCACCGCGGTGTTCGTGGTGATGATCAAGCCGTTTTTGATGGCCCTGCTGCTGGCGGGGATCTTCTCCTCCCTGTGCCAGCCGCTGTACCGGCGGCTGGTGCGCGCCTGCCGCGGCCACCGTTCCGCCGCCTCCCTGCTGACCATCATCCTGATCGTCCTGCTGGTGATCATTCCCCTGGGCGGGTTCCTGGGAGTCGTGACATCCCAGGCCCTGAAGGTGGCCGACACCGTGGCGAAGCAGTTGCCCCAGGACGTCCAGAACCTGGACCAGCTCGAGACCTGGTTCACCGGCTTGCCCTTCTACGGCAAGTTGCACGCCTTCGTGCAGGGGCTGCCGCTGGCCGACCAGCTCTCCCTGGATCGCCAGACCATCCTGACCAAGGCCGCGCAGATCGTCCAGTGGCTCAGCGGCTTCGTCATCAGCAGCCTCTCGGCCGCCACCACCGGCACCCTGCAGTTCCTGTTCATGCTGGGGCTGATGCTGTACAGCATGTACTTCTTCCTCATGGACGGCGGCAAGCTCGTGGACCTGATCCTCTACTACCTGCCCCTGGAGGACGAGGAGGAGCGCCGCCTGCTGGACAAGTTCCGCTCGGTCACCCGCTCCACCCTGAAGGGCACCGCGGTGATCGGCATCCTGCAGGGCGCCCTGGCGGGCCTGGCGCTGGCGGTCGCCGGCATTCCCAGCGCGGTGTTCTGGGGCACGGTGATGGTGGTGCTGTCGCTGATCCCGGGCATCGGCACGGGCCTGGTGTGGATCCCGGCGGCGATCATCCTGGCCGCCGGCGGCCGCGTCTTCGCCGGCGTCGCCCTGGCGCTGTTCTGCGCCCTGGTCGTCGGCAGCATCGACAACGTGCTGCGGCCACGCCTGGTGGGCCAGGACACGAAGATGCCCGACCTGCTGATCCTGCTGGCGACCATGGGCGGGCTGCTGATGTTCGGCGTGCTGGGCTTCATCGTCGGCCCCATCGTGGCGGCCCTGTTCGTGACGGTGTGGGAGATCTACGGGGTGGCGTTCCGGGACGTGCTGCCGGCGGGCCGGGGGTTTCCCACGACGGAAAAAACCGTGGAACAGGACGAAGAGCCCGAAACGGAAACTTGAGCTGCGCGATTGAGTCGCATCGCAACACCGCAAAACAGGTGAAAATACGGACCGGCAACCATCACTTGAAGATCCGGTTGGTACCCAACCTGAAGTCGCAGCCGTCCAGATAGATGAAACTGATGGCCCAGTGGCCGTGGCTCTTTACCATTTCCGCGGCCAAGAGGTTCTCACCGCCGTCCTTCAGTGTGGCCGAGGCCTGGATTTTCATTATCCGGCGCGGCCAGGACCCCCATTCAAAAAAGTTCATGACGACCAGCGAGACCCTGGTCAAGGACGTGTATTGCTCCAGGCACGGATTCGCCTCACCGGAAGCGTCGTCACGAAATTCCCTGCCCAGGGATTCCGGACGGATATCCGGCGCCAAACAGCCCAACGCCGCCTGGAAATCCCCGCTGCCGGCGCTTTTCATGAAGGTATCCAGTGTCTCGCAGACCTCAGGGGCCGCTTGTGAGACCTGGCCCATCTGCACCATGGAGCAGGTGAACGCCAGAACCATGAGCACCAGGAGCCCGAACACCGCAGATCCGATGACAAGGTAGCGCCTGCGGTGATTCTGGTCCTGCTGACCGGTCGTCAAGACAACCTCCCTTCAACGTGTCCGCGGGCATGCCGGCGGGACAGGTCCGGGCCCCTACTTGATGTAGTACCCGGACACCCTCCACTTCCCGTCGGCCTCCTTCATGGGCGTGACGGTCTCGACGGCCTTCTTCTTGGCCGTGAACGAGGTTTCGAAGCGAATCACCACGTATTCCCCGTCCGGGGCTCCCGGTAACGAGGTCTTGTACTGCGTCGAGACGACCTTGCGCGACAGGGTCTCACCCAGCGGTTTGCGCAGGGCGGTCAGGGTCTTTTCCCACTTCTGCCGCTCCACCGCGCCCCGGAACATCGCGGCAGCCGTATTCCAGCTTTCGGCGTATTTGCCGTCGTCGATAAGGCCGAGCCAGGCCGTGGCGGCGGCGATGGCCTCATCGGCCCTTTCCCCCTTCGCCGCCGGATGATCGCCACCGGTCAGGGACCAGGCGGTCGTCGCTGTCAACGTGAAAACCGCCAACAGCACCAGGATTCTCTTCATGACATGCCTCCTTCGGTGTCGGGGTCGCAGACCATATCCACAGTGCGGGTGAACCATAGGCATCACGACATTGTTTCATCCGTCCCCGCAGAGGTGCTGAATCTGCGTTTCACAATGAAAAGGAGTACCCAGACCAGTGATGTCGTCCCCCAGAAACCCGGATGGTCCTGCTCCTGACTCCACAGGTTCCGGGCAAAAAACATGAGGCTGAGCGCGATAAAAAAGTGGAAAAGGCCATCCCACTTCCCTCCGCCGAAAACCTTTGCCGCCAGCCCGGTCACAAGGGATGCAGCAATTACGATCAGAATCGACGTCATCATGACTATCTTCTCCAGCAAGGGCCATAGCTGTACCCGACAGCTCATCATGCGGGACAGTGCAGACGGGAACGCCTCACGCCCACTCGGCGGTGACCACCTTGATCATGTTGGTGGGCATCCTGGCGGCGAAGGGCACCCCTGCGGTCAGCACCACCGGCTCGCCGGGATTGACGTAGCCGCCCTGCAGGGCCTTGGTGATGGCGGCCTTTTCCAGTTCCTCGACCGACTGGGCCAGGTCGATGAACACGGGCACCGCCCCGAAGGTCAGGGCCATGCGCAGGGCCGTCTTGCGCTCGGGGGTCAGCGACAGGACCACCTGCCGCGGGCGGTGGCGGGCCACCCGCAGGGTCGTCCCGCCGCTGCGGGTGCAGGTCAGGATGGCGGCGGCCTCGATGTCCTCGGCCATCTTCACCGCGCCGTGCGCCACCGCGTCGCCGAAGCTGAGCTTGTGGGCACCGGCGAATTTCTCGGTCCAGCCCTCGTAGTCGAGCTGCTTCTCGGTATCCTCGGCCACGCGGGTCATCACCCGCACCGCCTCCACCGGGTAGCGCCCCATGGCCGTCTCCTCGCTCAGCATGATCGCGTCGGTGCCGTCGTAGATGGCGTTGGCCACATCGGTGACCTCGGCGCGGGTGGGCCGGGGATTCTCCACCATGGACTTGAGCATCTGGGTGGCGGTGATCACCGGCTTGGCCGCGGCGTTGGTCTTGGTGATGATCATCTTCTGGGCGCGCGGCACCTGCTCCAGGGGAATCTCCACCCCCAGGTCGCCGCGGGCGACCATGATCCCGTCGGCTGCCGCGATGATCTCGTCGATGTTCTCCAGGGCCTCGAACTTCTCGATCTTGGCGATCAGGGGGGTGTCGTTGCCCGAGGCGCGGATCACCTCCTTGACGGTCTCCACATCGTGGGCGGTGCGCACGAAGGACAGGGCGATGAAGTCCACTCCCTGCTCCAGGCCGAACTCCAGGTCCGCGCGATCCTTCTCGCCGAGGATGGGCGCGTTGAGGGTGCGGCCCGGCAGGTTGATCCCCTTGTGGGATCCCAGTATGCCGCCGGTGACCACACGGCAGTGGATGTCCGTGGCGGAGGCCGATTCGACCTCCAGCGACATGGCGCCGTCCGCCAGCAGGATGACATCCCCCGCGCGCACGCTGCGCGGAAGATCCGGATAGGTCAGGCCCACCTCGTGGGCGTCGCCGGGCACGTCGCGGTTGGTCAGGACGAACTCCGCGCTCTCCTTCAGCTCGATCTGCCCGGCCGCCATGTCCCCGGTGCGGATCTTCGGACCGGAGAGGTCCTGCAGGATGGCCACCGGCTTGTCCATGCGCGCGGAGACCTCGCGGATGTCCCGGATCAGCTCCGCGTGTTCCTGGTGGGTGCCGTGGGAAAAGTTGAGGCGGCAAACATTCATGCCCGCCTCCATGAGCCGGGCCAGCACATCGGGGTCCCGGCTGGCCGGACCGATGGTGCACAGGATCTTGGTCTTGGTCATGAAAGCCTCCTCGTCGCTGTCTTTTCGAACTGAAAACCGGCCGGGTTCCTCATCTTGATGTGTTATTCTTTACCCCACCGAAACCCAGGACACAATCCCCGAATGGTCACCGTCATGAAACTCCCGCTTTTTCGCGCCGCCGCTATGACCCTGCTGTGCGCCCTGATCCTCACCGGCGGCGGATGCTCGCGCAGCCCCCGCGAGGACGGCCTGCCCTGGCTGGAGGACATGAACGTCCTGCTGATCGTGGTGGACACCATGGGAGCCGGTCACGTGGGCTGCCTGGAACCCGGCCTGGACACCACTCCCAACATCGACCGGCTGGCCGCGGACGGGGCGCTGTTCACCCACGCCTATTCCACCGCCCCCTGGACCCAACCCTCCATCTCCGCCCTGATGACGGGCCTGACCCCCTCGCACACCGGCGTGCTGCACCTGTACGACCACCTGGGTGCGGACAACGTGACCCTGGCCGAGCGCCTGTCCCGCCGCGGATTCGCCACTGCCGGGGTGGTCAGCCACTTCCTCATCGCCGCCCGGCTGGGCTTCGACCAGGGCTTCGACTCCTACGACGAATCCGCCGTGGTCAACCACCACCGGGGCATCTCCTCGCCCAAGGTCTACCAGGCCGCCGCGGCGGATCTCCAGCGGCTCAAGGACGACCGGTTCTTCATGTTCGTCCACTTCTTCGACCCCCACGCCCATTACCTGCATCACCCGGAGTTCGACCGCACGTCGTGGTACCACGGCCCGGTGCGCGACTGGGACCACAAGATCACCGAGCTGCGCAAGCGGCTGGACGAGCTGGACCCCGACGGGACCCGCTACCTGCGCGACCTGTACCGCGAGGAAATCGCCTTCACCGACCACTACATCGGGATGCTGCTGGCGAAGCTGGACGAACTGGGCCTGCGCGACAATACCCTGGTGATCCTGACCGCCGACCACGGCGAGGAGTTCATGGAGCACCACTGGATCGGCCACACCCGCAACCTGTACGACACCCTCGTGCACGTGCCGCTGGTCGTGAGCCTGCCCGGGCGCATCGACCCGGCGGTGATCGACGATCCGGTGAGCCTGCTGGACATCGCCCCCACCCTCATGGACCTGTCCCGCGATCCGGTTGAGGACTTCTCCTGGGACGGGATCTCCCTCATTCCCCGGCTGGCCGGCCGCCGCCCCGGACGCACCGGCCGCCTGCTGTACCACGAGGTCGCCTTTCCCGCGCGCAAGGACGACGCGGGCACGCCCGTGGCTGGCCGGGGCACTTTCCTGGCCGCTGTTTCGCGGGACCAGTGGAAACTGATCCACGACGTGGAGCACGACACCTGGTCCCTGTTCGACCGGGTCACCGATCCCGGCGAGCACCGGGACCTGTTGGCGGAGCAGCCGGCGGTCGCCTCCCCGCTGCGCCGGGACCTGTTGGAATGGGAGAAGGACAAGGTGCCGGGCTGGGGCGTGGGCGGCGCGCAGAAGCGTACCCTCGATCCGGAACTGGAAAAACGCCTGAAGTCGCTGGGCTACATCCGCTGAACCCGCCGACAAGCATGCTATAACCCGGATTATTGAATCGCTACGCGATCCCGCAAGGCGATTCAATATTCCGGGTTAATATGCCAGGAAGTACAGGTCCACCGGCGTGGCCTTCATGTTCACCATGGCCGCGCCCTCGGGATAGAAATCCAGCTCCGGTTCCCGGCCGTCGGTGGGCAGGTCCCAGGCCGCCACGAACGGCGGCCCCTGCGGATCATCGTTTTCCAGCATGAAGACCATGGTCTTGCCCACCGAGTCGGCGATGGGATCGAACGGCATCTCCACCGTTTCGAGATCCTGGCCGAAGGTCACCGGGTAGGTGCGCCGGGTCCGGATCACCGCCTTGCCCGAAGGGAACATCTCCAGGACCGTCAAACGCACCGGTATGGTGACCGGGTACGGGCCCTGGGCCGACAGCTTCACCGTCACTCCGTGCAGGGGCAGTTCGCGCACGCGCAGGGACTGGGCCACGCTCGTGTCGCCCTGGATCAGGGGCGTGTAGGTCGCCTCCAGGTTCTGCTCCGCGGTGGGCAGCTGGTTCTTCAGCGGCAGGCTCATGAGGTCCTCCGGGGGGCCGTCATGCCGCCTGAGGATCCGGAACCGCTCGCGGTCCGAGCGGGACGAACCGTAGATCGTGTAGTGGGTGCGGATGTACGGGTAGATGTCCGGCGCCAGCTGCCGGAAGGTGCGCACGCCGGGGACCGCGCCCGAGGACTTCCCCATGAGGATCACCGGCGGCCGGGTGCGGCGAAGGTCGCCGATCACCGCCCCGGGGTCGCGGATCTCCCCGGCCAGCAGCGTGACCTGGGAGGTGGCCAGGGCCGAGCCCCGCAGGAAGGTCAGTCCCGGCTGCATGGGCCAGGCCAGCAGCGGAACCCGAGGGTCGGCCGGGGTGAAGGCCAGCAGCTTCTCGATGCCCTCGATGCGGTGCCGTCCCATGTAAATGCGGGCGGTGCGCCGCTCCCAGCGCCGGAGCGTGTCGCGGCCCAGGTGGGTGGCCAGCCACAGGTTCTCCAGCACGAAGGGGGCCAGGATCACCACCAGCAGGCCCACCGCGCCCGCGGCCAGCCGTTTCCGGCACCCCCGCAGCCACGCCACCAGCGGGGGGACCAGCAGCAGCGATCCGAACCAGGACATGGTCAGGTGGGAAACGTCCCCCCGCCCCAGCAGGGTGGCCCAGCCGGCGCATGCCAGCCCCACCACCGGGGCCAGGGCCGGCACCTTGCGGGCCCATGTCCGCCAGATCCCCGCCACCGGCACCAGCCAGACCAGCAGGTAGAGCAGGCGCAGGGACCACACCCGCTGCAGCACCTGCCCCGGCCAGACCGGATCCAGCCGCTCGCCCGTGTAGAACGGCGCGAAAGGCTCGCCCAGGTGCGCCGTGTCGCTGAACTCGCGCCACCAGGACAAACCCATGGAGCCGCGGAAGCGGGTCACAGGGTAGATGACCGTATCCCAGAACCAGGCGTCCAGGGCGCCGGAGGCCAAAAGGACTGCCGCGGACACCGCCAGGACGGCAGCCAGGCCGCCCGCAATCGCCGGCCACGCGCGACGGCTAACAGGCCGCGTTTCTTCACCGCCGTGCAGGGATGCCAGGAAGGTCGCGCCCAGGATCACCGCGCCGTAGCCGAACATGTCGAAGCCGAACAGGGTCAGCACACCCCAGCCCGCGCCCAGCAGGAGGCCGCGCCGGCCGTCCAGGCCCCGTTGCAAGGCCAGGGCCGCGTACCCGGCCAGCAGGGCCGCGGCAACATAGCGGGGATGCACCGGTCCCAGGGCCACCACGCCCAACGGGACGAGCCAGGCCCAGCGTCCGGCCCCCAGGCGGCGGGTCAGCCAGAACCCCGCCGCGGCGGCCAGGCCGTCGGCCGCCGCCTTGGCCAGGGCCAGCCCCAGGGCGCTCTTGCCCGCGGCCAGGAAGAACGGTAGCAGGAAGTAGTAACGGGCCGGGCCGTAGATGCTGAATAGGTTCCGGTACAGGCCGCCGCCATCGGCCACCACCCGGGCGCCCAGCACCCACAGACCGTCATCCAGCAGGTTGAAGCCCTGGATGCGGACCGGCAAGGACACCGCGAACACCAGGGCGCACGCCGACAGGGGGGCGGTCCAGGCCGGCAGACCGTTGCGCGACGGGGCAGCCATCAATCCAGGAAAAGGTCCGTGAACAGGGGCGTGCCCGGAGCCACGGCATACTTGTCGAGGTCGGTTTCCCCCTCGGCGGCCAGCACCTCGTCATCGATGAAGAAGTTGCCGGTGCAATCGGAGGCCGGCCGCGTCAGGATGGCCCAGGCGGCGTCACCCATGATCTCCGGCTTGCGGCTGGCCTGGATCATCTTCTCGCCCCCCAGCAGGTTGCGCACCGCCGCGGTGGCGATGGCCGTGCGCGGCCACAGGGCGTTGAAGGCGATCCCCTCGTCCCGGAACTCCTCGCTCATGCCCAGCACCCACACGCTCATGGCGTACTTGGCCAGGGTGTATGCCGCGTGGTCCCGGAACCACCTGGCGTCCATGTTCAGCGGCGGACTGATGTTCAGGACGTGGGGGTTTTCCACCTGCAGCAGGTGGGGCAGGGCGAACTTCGTGGTCATGTAGCTGCCGCGCGCGTTGATGTCGAACATGCGGTCGTACATCTTGGGCGTGGTCTCCAGGGTGCCGGTCAGGCCCAGGGCGCTGGCGTTGTTCACCACGATATCGATGCCGCCGAACGCGCGGGCGGTCTGCTCGACGGCGGCGATGATCTGCTCCTCGTCCCGGATGTCCGTCTTGATGGCCAGGGCCTTGCCGCCGGCCTCCTCGATCTCGGCGGCCGCGGTGTGGATCGTCCCGGGCAGCTTGGGATGCTCCGTGGTGGTCTTGGCCAGGATGGCGATGTTCGCCCCGTCGCGCGCGGCGCGCAGGGCGATGGCCTTGCCGATGCCGCGGCTGGCGCCGGTGATCAGCAGGGTCTTGCCCGCGAGGGATCGCGATTTATCCATGTCCTTGCTCCCGGTGGTTCCTGATCCCGGTCAATACATGTTCATCGTGATCCTAACACATCACTCATGGGGGTCCAGCGGGCACTTTCCCGCTTCTGTGGACTGATCCGGATGACCCCTCTTGCTGAATTGAAGATTGGATTTATCCTATATTCCCATGACAAACAAGACCCACTCTGCGAGGTCGCTTTTCGCGGCCGGATGCGCCGTCTTGTCCCTGATCCTTCTCGCCGGTTGCGGCGCGGACCAGGGCCAGGCGGATCATCCGACTCCGAAATCGGCTGACGCGCCCGTCTCCCACGCCACCAGGACACCACAACCCGGATCATCCGGCGTTCCCTCCTCCGGGGAAGCCACCGTGGCCGGAATCCACTTCACTCCCCCGCAGGAATGGAGCGACCTCGGCCCCTCGGGCATGCGCCAGGGCCAATACCGGTTCGGTCCGATCCAGGGTGATCCCGCGCCGGCGGAAGTCAACATCTTCTATTTCGGTGCCCAATCCGGGGGCGGTGTCGAAGCCAACCTGCAACGCTGGATCGGTCAGATGATCCTGCCGGACGGCGAGGATCCCCAGGCGGCAGCCCGGCGCAGCGAGTTCACCGCCGACGGTATGGCCGGGCATGTGGTTGCCCTGGACGGCAGCTACAGGTCCGGCGGCGGCCGACCCATGGGGGGCGCAGGCCAGGTTCTCGAGGGTTACCGGCTGGTGGGCGTTGTCCTGGAGGGGCCCCAAGGCAGCGTGTTCTTCAAATTGACCGGTCCCCTTGCTTCGGCCCGGGCCATGGAAAGCGGCCTGCTGGCCATGGTCAAGGCCGCGCACAAGTAGCTTCCAAAACACCTGCGGCAACACGAAGCGTCCGGCCCTCGGGCCGGACGCTTTGCCGCATCCCCGGGTAGCGGGGGTCAGATCTCGTTGTACACCGTATCGCGCAACACCGGCCGCAGACCCACTCCCCCGATGAAGGCCCGGATGTCGTCCACCGTCATGCTCTTGCCCGCGGTGCCGCCGGCGGCCAGGGTCACGCGCTCATCGATCACCGTCCCGTCCAAGTCGTTGGCCCCGAAGCGCAGGGCCAACTGGGCGATCTCGCGCCCCAGCATCACCCAGTAGGCCTTGATGTGCGGGATGTTGTCCAGCATCAGGCGCGACAGGGCGATGACCTTGAGCTTGGTCACCAGGTCGGGCCCGGGCAGGTGGGCGAACTTCGTGCCCGCCGGGTGGAAGGCCAGGGGGATGAAGCACTGGAAGCCGCCGCTGCGGTCCTGCTGCTCGCGCAGCTTCACCAGGTGGTCCACCCAGTGCTCCGGCTGCTCGATGTGTCCGAACAGCATGGTGCCGTTGGACTTCAGGCCCGCCTCGTGGACCATCCCGGAAACTTCCAGCCAGCGCTCGCCGCTCATCTTCTTCGAGGCGATCTGTTCGCGGATCTCCGGATGGAAGATCTCCGCGCCGCCGCCGGGACAGCTGTCCAGCCCGGCCTCGCGCAGGATGGCGATGGTCTCGGGCACCGATTTCTTCGCCAGCTTGGCCAGGAAATCGATCTCCACCATGGTGAAGGCCTTCAGGTGCACCTGCGGGAAGGCCTCCTTCAGGGCGCGCAGGATCTCCACGTAGACGTCGAACTTCCAGCGCGGGTGCAGGCCGCCCACGATGTGGAACTCGGTGACGTCCGGCGACCAGTCGCGACGGGCGATCTCCACGCACTCGGCGGGCGAGTAGCTCCAGGTGCCCTCGGCGTTGGGATCGTCGGCGTAGGCGCACAACTCGCAACCCACGTAGCACACGTTGGTGGGGTTGAGATGGCGGTTGATGTTGTAGTAGACGGCGTCGCCGTGCAAACGGGAGCGCACGGCGTGGGCCAGCAGCCCCAGGGCGGGCAAGTCATGACTGGCGGCCAGGCGCAGACCCTCTTCGTATGTCAGGCGCTCGCCGGCATCGACCTTGGCGGCGATGTCGGCCAACGGGTGGGTC
>JALUJS010000123.1 GCA_027056825.1 Candidatus Krumholzibacteriia bacterium
CAAGCAGATCGCCTATGAGCTGGGGACCGTCGAAAAGACCATCAAGGTGCACAGGGCGAGGGTCATGGAGAAGATGGAGGCGGTGTCGGTGGCCGAACTCGTCAAACTCGCCGCTCGGCTCGGCATCGACGGCCCCGAAGAGCCCCCGGATTGATCGCCTTCCCCAAGGCTTTGGCCGAAAGATCCCGCTCCACAGTCAGCTGCCCGATCTTCTGGTGCGGTTCCCGGACGCGGGCCGCGAAGCGGCCAGAGCGGCCGGGTTGCCCTGCAATCCGGATGACCGGCGCGGTTGCCTGGTGCGAGCGAGAGTTAGCAATTCCAGTTCAAAAACCTGCCGAGCAGGACATCTTCCACATTCCGGCGAGAATCGATAACGGACAACACCAAAACACGGTCGCCCTCTATTCTATTAAGCACGCGCCAGGGCGTAATCACAACCTCGCGATACAGAGAGATTCCCTGGCTGAGCAATTCTGGAACGACGCGTCCCTGTAATGGCGATTCCGCGAGTTTGGCTGTTCTGGATTTGATGCGAGCGAGGACCTTCTTCGCAGTGCCCGGACTCTCCTCAGCGATGTAAAGGACTATTCCCGCAAGATCGCTCTCAGCGACCGAGGCCCACAAGACCTGGTATGACTTGCTCATTTCTTCTCTAACGCATCGGCGATACGAGAAAAGACCTCATCCTGGGAGCGAACTTTGCCCTTGCGGACATTCTCTTCCCCATGCGAGATGAGCTTCAAGAGGCCCAGCGCATAGCGCATATCTTCGTAGCTCCTTGCGTCCTGGAGCACCGCTCGCGGCTCCCCATTCTGCGTGATCACTACGGGCCGCTTCGTATCAGTGACCTGCTTAAGAAGATCGGAAGCCTTTGTTTTCAAATAGGTTACTGGACGAATGTCTTTTTTCAGATTCAACACTAGCACCTCCGGCCAAGGTTGGTCTATATATGGTACCAAATTTAGGGCATGTGTCAACTTTTTCCAACATATTGCCAACACCCGAAACCAGGAAGATCGGTCCCCCGGGGGGGTGGTATTGGATCCATTCTCAACCACGCGCAGAAGTAAAGGAATGGAAAGGGGCGGAACCGCCGCCCTCAGTTCTGATCCAGGATATTGTCGTCGTACTGCTTCTCGAAGGCGTCCTTGTGGGAGCCTTCCTCGGCGGCCAGGCGCAGCAGCACTTCCTTGATGGCCGGCGTGGTGCAGCGGGCGGCCAGGTCGAGGTACAGGCGCTCGGCGCGGGACTCGCTCTTCATGGCGGCGATCAGCAGATCCTGCTGGTCGGCGTCCGGGTCGAGGTGGAAGCTGCGCAGGTAGTCGCTGATCTTCAGGTCGGTGACGCGATCGTTGGCCAGGTCCGTCGGCAGGCCCGCGCGCAGGTCGCTGATCATCTGCTGGTGTCGGTCCTCCTCCGCGGCCATCTCCTCGCACATCTTCTTCACGCCGGGGTGGGCCGCCTGGGCCGCGAACTTGCGGTAGAACTCGGCGGCCTTGACCTCCTGGCCGAGGGCGAACTCCAGCACCTCGTCCACGCTGTTGAAATCGACCGTGGCGTCGCCCTTGCCCTCTTTCACCATGCCGTTTCTCCTTCCGTGTGCCGCTGGCGCGCGCCCGGATCCTGCGGACCCGGACCTTTCCGACTCAGACCCTGCGGAATCAGACCCTGCGCACCTTGGCGTCCACGCCAAGATAGCGGGAAATCCCTTCGACGGCCTTCAGGCCGTCGGCGATGGCGCTGATCGCGTCGGCCGTGTCGTTCACCAGGTCTCCGCCGGCGAAGATGCCCTCGACATGCGTCATGCCGTTCTCGTCGCAGTCGATGTAGCCCCACTTGTTGCTGACGCCCTCGGCCACGTCATCGGGCAGCCAGGTCAGGTCGGGCTTTTGGCCGATGGCCACGATGACGCGGTCGACGATCAGGTGGTTCTCGACGCCCTCGATAAGCTTGGGCCGCGGCCGGCCGCCATCCTCGCTGGCCACCATCTCGGCCGGGCCCCACACGAAGTCCAGTTTGCCCTCGGGCGTCTGCTCCACGCGCAGCGGGATGTTCTGGGTGATGAGCTTCACCCCCTCGGCCTGCGCGTCCTCGATCTCCTCGTCGTCCGCCGGCATGTCCACCAGGCGGCGGCGGTAGGCGATGGTCACCTCGGCGCCCAGGCGGCGGCTGATGCGCGCGGCGTCGATGGCCACGTTGCCGCCGCCGACCACCACGACGCTCTCGCCCACATCCACCTTCTTGCCCAGGTGGTGGTCGATGAGCATGTCGATGGCGTGCATCACCCCCGGCAGGTCCTCGCCCGGCGCCCGCAGGGCCGACGGCTTGAGCAGGCCGGTGCCGATATACACCGCGTCGAACTCCTGCTGGATGCGCTTGAACTCGTCGCCCTCGACCTTGTGATTGGTCAGGATCTTCACGCCGCGGTCGGTCAGCAGCTTGACCTGTTTCTCCAGCGACGGCAGCGGGAAGCGGTACTTGGGGATGCCGAAGAAGGTGGCGCCGCCCACCTGGGGCAAGGCCTCGAACACCGTCACCTGGAAGCCGCGGACCGCCAGGTAGAACGCGGCGGTCAGACCGCCCGGGCCGCCGCCGATGACGGCGACCTTCCTGCCCGCGCCGATCTGCGGCACATCGCGGCTGAGCACCTGGTCGAAGTCGCTGAACTGCTCGGTGGCGAATCGCTTGAGCCAGCGGATGGCCAGCGGATCACCATTGACGCCCACCGCACACACGCCCTCGCAGCGGCGCGTGCAGACCTTGCCGCACATTTCCGGCAGCGGGTTGTTGTCGTAGATCTGCTGCACGGCGCGCTCGTAGTCGCCGTCGCGGATCGCAGCGATGTAGTCGGGAATGTGCATGTGCGCCGGGCAGGCGGCGATGCACAGACCGCATTCGACGCAGCGGGCGGCCTCCTTGCGGGCCTGCTCCTCGTTGTAGCCCAGGACCACCTCGGCCCAGGTCTTCACGCGCTCTTCCTCGGGTTCGAGCATGGGCATGGGCACGCGCTCGTGGTCGATGAGGTCGTACCCGGCGTCCTTGCGCCAGCCGCGCTCGTCGCCGTCCCAGTCCTTCTTGTCCACACCGGGAATATAGCGGAACACGTCCGGATCCTTGTCAACCCATACGTACTCGCTGCTCATGCCCAGCGAGGCGCTGGGGCAGACATCCACGCACAGGGCACACCAGCAGCAGCGGCCGTAGTCGACCTTGGGCCGCAACCCGCTGTCGCCCTTGGTTGGCTCATCCACCGGCACCATGTCGATGGCCTCGTTCTGGCAGATGTCCGCGCAGGTGCCGCACCCGATGCACTTTTCGGTGTCGTTGATGTGCCAGCCGCGGTACCGCTCCGCGCCGGGCCGGTGGGTGCTGTCCTGCGGCACGGTGAAGGGCTTCTGGAAGGCGCGCGCCCAGGCCGAGAACGGTGCGATGACATTCCTGAGGCTCATGTCCGTTTACCTCTCGATTTCGGGGGGGCAGGTCTGCAGCGACACCATCAGGGCCGACAGGTCGGCGATGTTGGTGCCCGGCAACATGCGCTCCAGAACGGTGACGGCGTTGGTGTAGCTGGGGCCGCGCAGGTGCACGCGGCGGATCTTGTCCGAACCGTCGGTGACCATCACGAAGCCCATCTCCCCGCGGCTGGCCTCGGCCCGCACGTAGGTGTACCCGGCGGGGATGGTCCAGTGGAGCATGTTGGGCAGCTTGGCGCAGTACGGCCCCTCGTGGGGCATCTTCTGCAGGATCTGCCGGATCATGCCGATGGACTCCTGGATCTCCATGCGCCGCACCAGGGTGCGCGCGTAGATATCGCTGCCGGTGGCGGTGCAGACCTTGAAGTCCAGCTCGGGGTACTTCAGGTAAGGGAAGTCGCGGCGGGTGTCGCGGGCGATGCCCATGGCGCGCAGCGGCGGCCCGGTGATGCCGATCTCCTCCGCCCACTCCCGCGGCAGCACGCCCACGCCCCTGGCGCGTGTGCGGAAGACCTCGCTGTCGAGGATCAGGTCGTCCAGGTAGGGCAGGCGTTCCTCGATGGCATCCAGGGTCTTTTCCAGACGCAGGGCGAACCCTTGGGGCAGATCGCGCCGGACGCCGCCGTAGGTGATGTACATGTGGTACACCCGGCCGCCGGTCAGCTCCTCGAAGCTGTCCAGCAGGAAGTCACGCAGGGTATAGGTCCAGTTGGGGGCGGTGCCCAGGCCCATGGTGCCGGCCTGCCCGCCGAAGACCATCAACTGGGCCTGCAGGCGGGACATCTCCATGACCAGCGTGCGGATCCACTGCGCCTTCTCGGGCACCTCGGCGTCGAGGCCCGACAGCTCTTCCAGCGAGGCGGCCAACAGGTACTCGGTGGTGTCCGGTTCGGCCACGCACATGCGGCAGACGATGGGGAAGCTCTGGATGTACTTGCGGCGCTCCATGAGCTTTTCGAACCCGCGGTGCAGGTAGCCCACGTGGGTGATGCCGCGCTTGATGGTGTCACCCTCCAGCCACACCTGCACCGACATGTTGCCGGTGATGCCCGGATGCTGGGGGCCGAACCAGAGCTGGACCTCGCGCGGGTTCGGTCCGTCCTGGGGATCCTCCAGGATGTCGAACCCCGGGTTTTCGATCTCGAACAGGCTCACGACAGGTACCCCTTTTCTCCGAACTTGCGCCCCACGTAGGTGCGGCTGTCGGTGTGCTCGCGGCCCGGCCTTTCCGGGTGGGTCTTGCGCGTGTACTCGACGGTGTCGAAGTCCCGGCGCATGGGCGGCATGTCCCGCCAGCCTTCGAGGATGAAGGGCACGCCCTGCCGCGGGCTGCCGGGAAATGCGATGCCGAACATCTCGTTGATCTCCTGCTCGTAGGTCTCCGCCTGCAGCCACAGGCCGTGGACCGAGTCGGCGGTCGCGGTCTCGCGGTCGATGCGGATGGAGATCATCAGGGTGCGGCGCAGGGTCGGCGCGGTCAGCAGGTACATCAGCTCGAACTGGCCGTCCTCGATCCAGTCCACCGCC
>JALUJS010000124.1 GCA_027056825.1 Candidatus Krumholzibacteriia bacterium
CGCCGCCTGACCCGCGCGGTGAAGTTGCGGCGGTCCTCCTCGTCCAGCCACACCGGGATGATGCCCGTGTAGATGGCCATCTTCAGCAGGTGCAGGTTCTCGTCGCAGTACAGCTTGTACTTGTCCGGGTCGCCGATCCAGTCCAGCAGGGCCGGCGACTTCTCGTTCAGGCGGCTGGAGATGATCACGCGCGCGAAGTTCTCCAGCACCCGCGGCAGGAAGCTCTCGCCGATGTGGCGGCCGAAGATGTTGCGGTAGATCTCCACCTCGGTGGACGAATCCAGCACGTAGGAGATGTTGATGAACTCGATGCGGTCGCTCAGGGACTGGAACCCGCGGATGTTCTTGTTGTCCTCCGGGTTCATCACGCCCATGAACAGCGAGTAGACCCGTTCCTCGATCTCCTCCACCTTGTGGACGCCGTCGCTGATGATGTTGTGCAGCTCCAGCAGGCGCTCGCGGTTGAAGCCCTTGATGTCCATCAGGGCGTAGATCCCGTTGTTGGTGCGGGCGTAGCGCGAGAAGATGTAGCGCACCTTGTTGCTGTCCTGCAGCAGGGCGCCGATGCGCTTCTGCAGGACCGGGTTGGTCAGCACCGGCTGCCGCGTCAGGCGGTCGCCGGGGTTGAACACCGTGATGCCCTCTCCCAGGCGGCGGTTGAAGCGGTAGGGCCGGGCGTGGATCATGCCCAGGACCTTGCCGTGGTCGCCCAGGCGGTGCAGGAGGGCGCCGTAGAGGGTGCTGCAGATGGTGCAGGGGTCGTCGCGGAAGACCCAGTCGTATTCCTTGCCCGTGGAGAGGTTCCACTTGAACTCGTCGTCCTCGAACAGCTCGTCCAGGAAATCCGACCGCAGCTCGCGGGGCACCAGCAGCAGCGGGCTGTCATGGCTGGGGCAGGGCACCTCCAGGTAGCGGTGGTGCTCCTGGAGCTCCCCGGCCTGGTCCTCGGAGCGGCGCTCCAGCAGACGGCTCAACCGCCCGCCCACGTCGCCGTCGCGCAGGCCTTCCAGCTCGGCGCGGTCCAGGCGCCAGACGACCTCGTAGCGGCACCCCTCGGGACTGTTGGCGTACTCCTCGAACTTGCGCAGCAGGTTGTTCAGGAAGGTCGACTTGCCGCTGCCCGGCGGCCCGTCGAAGAGGTAGATCTTGTTCTGCTGGGCGCCCCCGCGCAGGCCCTCGATCATGTTCATCAGGCGGTTGGCGAACAGGCGGTCGGCGAAGAAGGGCTGGTCCGCGCCCTCGGCCAGCAGCCGGCTGCAGTCGTAGCCGATGAAGTTGATGGATTCGGGATCGCCCGGGTACTCGTCGACGCCCTCGCCCACGAAGGTCATCACCATGTCGTGGAAGACCTGGTGGATGCTGCGGATCATGCGGTCCGGGTGCCTGCGCATCAGGACGAGGAATTCCTCGAAGGGGATGGTCCGCTCCTGGTCGGGCACGGCCTGGCCCGAGGCGAGCTTCCGCAGGGCCTTGCGCACTTCCTCCATGCTCAGATCACCCCCTTGCTCAGCTTGCGGTCCTTCATGACGTAGCGCACGCGCTGCCAGGTGACCTCCGGCTCCGGCGGCGGCTCGGGGATCACGCCCGGCAGGGTGGGCTGGATCGGCGCGGCCTGGGCGTCGGGCTTCTTGATGGACTTGACCTCGGTGGTCTCCAGGGTGACCTTGCCGCCCCACAGGAATTCCAGTCCCAGCATGGTGTTGTGGATGAACTCCGCCACCAGCGGCAGGCCCTCGAAATGGTGCGTCAGGTAGAGGGTGTCCTCTCCGGTCTTGTCCAGGTCCACCGTGATGTGCGGGGGGTGGTACAGCGACTCGCCGATCATGGCCTTGTAGTCCTCGGCCTTGCGGCTCTTGACGTACCAGCGCCACACCATGCGCTGCTCGTCCAGCACCTTGTCCGCCACGAACAGGCGGTGGCGGTCGATGAAATCCTGCTCGATGAAGGTGTTGACGAACAGGAAGTCGTTGAAGTTCTCACGCACCGCGAAGATGAAGTCGCGGCCCCGGCCGGTGTGCCTGTCGAAGCGGCGCCGCTGCTCGTAGTCGCGCAGGGAATCGAACTCCAGGCTGTAGCGGCCCTTGTCCGCGCTCTCCTCGATGAAGTAGAACAGGCGCATGCCCAGGGCGTAGGGATTCAGCCCCACCCGCGGCATGGCCGTCACCGCGGCGTTGACCCGCGCGAAGTCCACCTCGTGGCCGCGGATGCGGTCGTCGTGCATGAACAGCGTCTCGTGCCAGTAGCTGGCCCAGCCCTCGTTCATGATCTTGGTGCGGATCTGGGGCTGGAAATAGAGCGAGGTCTTGCGCACGATGTGCAGGATGTCGCGCATCCAGCGGTGCTCCTCGTGCGCCAGGAAGGGCGAGTGGTCCAGCAGGAACTGCAGGATGTCCCGCGCCGGCCGCCGGTCCTCGCGCTCGCCCTTCTCGAACAGGGCGTCGAACTCGGGGTGCTTGGCGTGGACCTCGCGGAAGAAGATCTCCTCGCCGCCAGCCCCGTGCTCCCGCACACAGGCGTTGTAGCGCTCGATCTCGTTGACGTATTCGTTGATCCGGACCCGCAGCCGCTCCTGCAGGAAGACGTCGAAATAGTAGTCCACCCGCGGCGAGACGCCGTTGCGCGGGGGCCGGTGCAGGTCCGACAGCAGGCCGTGGAAATCCACCAGGTTGTCCAGCGAGCGCGCGAACTCCAGGGCGTAGTCCACCCAGCGCCCGTGCTCGCTGCGCAGGCGGGCGATGGCGCGCTTGTCGGCCAGGGCTTGCCCCGTGAAATCGTCGTCCCAGGTGTGCCGGAAGTAGAGGTTGTTCTGGAAGAAGTCGATGTGCCCCAGCACGTGATAGAAGATCATCACGTTGAGCCAGTCGGGGTTGTTGTCGTTGTAGTAGCTGATGGCCGGCCGCGTGTTGATGACCGTCTCGAAGGGATTGCTGGGATACAGCTCGTAGCGGCCCTTGCCCTTGAGCACCTCCACGTCGTGCACCCAGAAGTCGTACATGGTGGGGATCATGATCTTGGGCGACAGCTCGAGCAGGTCGCGGTTGGTCACGATATACTCGAGGGTCTCGTCCTCGAAGCGCAGGCCGGCGTCGCGGGCGCGCTCCTTGCAGCCCTCCATGATGGCCTTGGCGTGTTGATCGATCAGTTCCATGGCGACCCGTCCGCCGGCATCCGGCCGGCTATTCGCTGATCAGGTGCTTGATGCCCTCGATGATCCGCCCCTCGTCCGCGTCCTCGTCCATGACGTCCAGCCGCAGCAGGTGCTTCTTCTTCTCCAGCAGCTCCGAACCCTCGAGGTACTTCTGGACCTCGGTCTTGCCTCCCGAACCGCGCGTTCCCTGCGCGATGGTCACGCCGACGCGGCTGGCGTAGCCCAGCATGGTTTCCAGCTCCGGCAGCATCTCCTTGCCCTCGGTGTCCCAGTCGTCGCCGTCGGTGCCGTGGAAGACGTAGATGTTGTAGTCCCGCGCCAGGGACTCCTTCTGCACGATCTCGTTGACCAGCTTGAAGGCGGCGGCCACGCGGGTCCCGCCGGCCACCCGGCTGTTGTAGTAGGTGTAGAAGTCCGGCACTTCCTTGGCCTCGGTGTCGTGCAGCACGAAGCGCGATTCCACCTGGCCCGAGTACTGGTACAGGATCCAGCTGTAGATCATCACGTGCTGGCTGACCACCACCTCGGTGGGCTTGCCGCTCATCGAGCCGGAGTAGTCGCGCAGGAAGAACACCATGGCCTGGCTCTCGAAATCCTTCTCCCGCGAGAGGATGCGATACACCTTGTCCTGCGGTGAAACCAGGTAGTCGGTGGGGTCGGGAGGCTCGGTCGGGGACATGCGGCCCAGGGCCAGGTTGGTGCGGATGATCTGCCTGAGCGTGGCCTTCTTGTCCAGCAACTGGCCGAAGCCGCGGTTGCGGTCGGTCAGGTCGTAGTTGTAGCGGGTCAGCGAACGCTTCTTGCCCTTGTTGCGCAGGTTGGGCAGGGAGAACTGCTCGGTGAGGATCTTGCCCAGGTCGTAGGCGTTGGACTCCATCTCGTGCTCGGCGCCCTCGCCCTGTCCGGGGCCGGCACCGTCGCCCTCGCCCGGCTGGGGCCGGACCGGCTGCTCGCCGATGACCTCGCCCTCTTCGCCCTCGCCGCTGCCGCCGGCGCCCCCGCCTGATCCCTCGACCTGCTCGCGGAAGTTCCGGTCGTGGACGAACTTCTCCTCCACCGTGCTGGGCACCACGACCACCTTGTCCCGGCCGCCGCGCCCCGGCTTGACCAGCTTGCCGAGGCGGATCTTGCGGGGAAATCCGTCCTCCTCGCGGCGCTTGTCGCGCTCCATCAAGTCGTCCAGCGACTTGATGCGCACGCTGTAGGCGCCGGCCTCGGGACTGAGGGCCTGGATCCAGGGCAGGTCGGCCTGGTCGTACAGGCCCGTGACCCCGCGCAGGACATCCAGGCCCGGAGTGAACACCGGCGCCCAGGGGTCGCCCTCGCGGCCGTGGCCGGCCGCGGCGGTCTCCGCCTCGCGGCGCAGGCGCTCCAGCCGGGCGGAGTCCGCACCGGCGGCCCGCAGCTTGTCCAGGTAGGCCTCGAGTCTCGGGTCCATGGCCGGCTCCGCCTAGTTCTCGTCTTCCTGGGTGCAGAAGTACTCGATGGTCTTCTGCGCGCAGGTCCGGCAGTACCCCAGCTTGTTCAGCATTGTGTCAACCATGCGGTCGTACAGCTTCTGGTTCTCCTCGTTGGTGCGGTTGGCCAGGGCGCCGATGAGGCTGCCGGCGCCGGCGATGTCGCTCTTCAGGCGCACGTCGGTGACCGCCTTGACCAGCTCGAGGTTGTCCATGAAGTCGTAGTTTGGATCGAGGCTGATCTTCTGGCCGTAGATCTTGCGGATGCTGGTGCGGAAGGTCTCGCGCTGCTCGTCGGTCTTCAGCTGCAGGCGTTCCTCGATGCTGCGGATGAAGCGTTCGTCCACCTTCAGAGCCTTCAGCTCGCCGGTCTGGGGAT
>JALUJS010000125.1 GCA_027056825.1 Candidatus Krumholzibacteriia bacterium
GCCCCAGGGCGAGTGATCGCTCCTAGGCGAGCGCCCGATATCCAGGCGCGCATCGGCCTTGCCCTCGGCCAGTCCCCAGCCCGCCGTCAAACGCGCAAGGGGCGCCGAATCTCCTACCCGGCCCGCCTCCAGTCTCACCCGCGGCACGAGTCCCTGCGCCCGGTTGAACCGGGGGATGAGCGGGACCGTCCCCAAGCGCCAGGGCCGCGGCCGGCGCGTCAGGTCCGCAAGCCGCCCATCGGCCCAGCTCAACACGGAGTCCGCGGGCGACAGCCCCGCAAGCGGCTCCATCGTGTCCTCGTCCGCGCCCAGGTACGCGTCCACCCGCGCCCAGAACGCCGCCAGGGAATCGGCCGCCTCCGCCCGGGGCAGCCAGAACTCGCTGGTGTCCCGGCGGTCCGCCACCAGGGCCGCGTGGCCGGGGTCCACCTCCCCGAGCAGCTTCACATCGGTGATCCGGACCCGCATATCCATGCGCCGAGGCAGATGCGCCAGCGGAGCCGACTTGAGATCCATGACCAGGCGCACATCCACCGGCAGCCACAATCCCGACCGCTGCTCCTGCTTCATGCGGTACAGTGGCACGTCCTTCAGCAGCAGGGTGGGCGAGCGGTCCGGGTCCATGCGCGCGGTCAACCGCCGCAGGACCCACCCGGCGTAGTCCACCCACACCTCGCCCGAGGGCAGAGGATCGAAGGCGTTGCGCGGGTCGAACGCGATGCGGTAGATCAGGGTGTTGCCCACCAGGCTCGTGGACACAACCCGGTAGTCGTAGCGGTCGGCCGCCCCGGGCATGAACGGCAGGGCGTCCAGCAGGGACCGGGCCGGATCCCGCCAGCGGGCGTCCTGCGGCTCGTCACGGGTTTCCTCGCGCACAAGCTTCCCGTCCTCGTACCGCCGCCGACTGGTGGACAGGGTAAGGGTGCGCACCGACCCGTCCTTCAGGCGCATCTGTCGCGCGGTGGTCTGGACGACCTCGACCACACCCGTGGTGTCGGTCTTTCCGTAGTAATCGGTGCGGGTGGTGATGCTGGTGTAGACATAGGGCGCGGCCCGCATATCGGCCTCGCGCATGCGTCGCCCCACTTCGCGGATGATGGCCGCGGTTTCCTCGCGGTCCGCGGTCACCGTCAGGGTGTCGGCGGCGGTAAGCTGCGCCCGCGCAACCGGCGGGCGTGACAAAATCCACAACGCGACACTCAAAATGAAAAATATGAGGTGTCCCGCTTGCTGGAGGCGGGACACTCCCTGTCCCGAGAGTGTCCCGCTTCCGTCCCACCGCCCCTGTGCGCCGCCGGCCGCCGGGCCGCGATGCACCCGTGTGCACAACTTCCTGCAGATGGTTTCGCGCATCGCCAGGCCTGCCTCGTCCGCTGGAGTCAGAGGGTCAACGCCCCGGACCTTTGCAACGGACGGGCCAGAACGGATGTCCTGGCGATGACGGCGGATGGGGCACCCGCCGCGCCCGGGAATGTCATCTCACGGATCCACGCAACCAACCGCTGTCCCCTTCCAGTGTCACCTGGGGATAGACATCAACAGCGGATGGTCAGGGTTGCCGGTCAGGATGAGGGGTTCACCCGCATCATCGGATCACGGAGCGATTCAATTTTGCGGGTTGAGGTACTGGCGCAGCTCGCTGCTGCCGAGGGTGTTCAGGACGCTGCGGCAGAGGATCCCCGCCTCCCGGGCCATCTCGGCGCCGTGGCGGAAGTCCACCAGCCGCGCCGCGCGGTGGGCGTTGGGGCTGATGGTCATCTTGACGCCCAGGTCCTGGGCCTTGCGGCAGTGGCTCCAGTCCAGTTCACAGCAGGTGGGATTGGCCGTCACCTCCAGGGCAGTCCGTCCCTCCCCGGCGGCGTCCAGGACCGCGGCCATGTCCAGCACGCCGTTCTGGGCCCGCAGCATCAGGTCGCCCAGGGGATGGCTGAGGATGGTCACCCGCGGATGCCGGGCCGCGCGCACGACCTGGTCGGTGAAGGTGTCCGGATCGTAGCCGCCGTTCTCGGGGAACGAGACGATGACGTAGTCGAAGCGGGCCAGGACCTTCTCGTCCAGGGGCAGCTCGCCGTCGGGCCCGGCGTCCACCTCGATGCCCTGCAGGATGTCGAAGTCGGTGAACCGTTCGCGCAGGCGCTGGATCTCGGCGAGCTGGATGTCGAAGGCCTCGAGGTCCAGACCTTCCTGGTGGGCAGGTGACAGGTAGTGGTCGCTGATGCCGAGGTATTCCAGACCGATCTCGCGCGCCGTCTCGACCATGGAGCTCAGCGAGTGGGCGCCGTCGGTCCAGCGGCTGTGCGCGTGCAGGATGCCCTTGATGGCGCAGGGTCGCACGAAATCCTTGTCGGCATGCAGTTCCAAAGTCGTCCCCTGATGAAGGATCCTGAAAGCCGGCGACCGCCGGTGGATCCCAGGTTAAGCCCGCCATCCAAAGACCGCAACCTCCCGCGGCGGCGCGGGAGGTTGTTCGGGTCAGATGGCGCTTTCCTGCGCGCGCGTCCGCATGGTTCATGCGGGCTAGAACGCGCCCCACTTCTGCTTGCCCGGGATGTAGTGGCTCGGCAGCAGGAAGCGGAACATGCGGGCCAGGCGCTTGGCCCGCTCCAGCTTGGCCTCGCTCTGCTGGGCCGCCGCGGCGATGCTGTCGTCGAACAGATCGGCGAACAGCGATTCGGCCGCCTTGCTGCGCTGCTCCTCCGTCTCGTACTGGTCCCGGATCTGGTTCAACTCGCCGTAGTCGAGGAAGTAGCCGCCGCAGTTGGGGCACTCGTCCACGGTGACCTCGCGGCGCACGCTGGCGAAGTGCTGCATCATGGGCATGCCTTCGCAGCGCGGGCAGGTGCGTTTTTCGTTGGCCGTGACGGTGACCGACGGGTCGCGCTCCACGTGCATCAGGTCCTCGCCCAGGGCCTCGTGAGGCTCATCCACCTTCTTGAGTTCAAGATTATCGAACCAGATGCCGCCACAGCCGCCTCGGCAGACATCGACCTTGATATCCTGGACATTCATTTCGGTCATCGCGTGGCCGCAAGCCGGACATTTCACGGGTCACCCTCCTGATGAGACTGGATGTTCCCGCCGCCAGGCGGGCTCCTTACCTGAGGGTTATCGGCAAGGCGCCGGGATGATTGAGTCCGGATTGGAGGGCCGCCGTCCCCGGACAACAGGGGCGCCCCTTCACCAATCGGATCTCAGAATTCCCACCGCGCCGAAACCCGCAGGTTGCGTCCCACCGCGGGAATCTCCTGTCCCTTGGCCAGGCCGCCGGTCGGCAGCATGGCTTCGCGAGTCAGGTGATCGTGGTACTCGCGGTCGAAGAGGTTGTCCAGGCGCACAACCACGTTCAATCCGGCGACGGGGTCGGTGTCGAGGCCCAGGCCCCAGACCGCGTATCCGGGCGTGGCGTCCTCGGGGAACAGGGGATCGACATGGTCCTGGTCGGCGGCGAAATCGCAGCGTGCCGATATCCAGGTCTTCGTAACAGCGTGAGCTTCGATACGAAGTTCCGCATAACCGGAAAGCGGGGGAATCTCCGGCAGATCACGGTCTCCGGTGGTATTCTCGCCCCGCACCCACGCCAGCGACAGCGGCATCCGCACTTTCGGAGACGGACGCCACTGCAGCGCCAGTTCCCCGCCGTACAACCGCGCGTCCACCGGTACGAAGCCCTTGATGGCGTCGGGAATGTCGTCTCCGTTGACATCGATGCGGTCGATGACCTCCGGCAGGATGAAGTCCGTGAACCAGGAACCGAAAGCCGAGGCCCGCATCACCCATCCGTCCCGGCTCCAGACCACCCCGGCCTCCAGCTCCCGCTTCTTCTCCGCCGCCAGGGTCGGATTGCCGAGCTGATACCCCCCGGGTGCGGGAGCGAAGGCGTAGTACCGCTCGGTGACCCCCGCGGCCCGTCCGCCGTATCCCGCACGCAGGTAGCCGTCCACACCGTTGCCCAGGGTGCGATCCACCTGTACGCCGGCGGCGCCGATGGTCTCGGTGCGGTCGGGATCGGTGGCCTCCGGACCGAAGTACCGGCCCCACTGCTCCCGGATGGTATAGCCCTGCAGGCTCGGGTCATCGGCGGCGCGCGCGCGGCTGTCCACCCCGTCGAGGCGACCGTCCAGCGTCCAGCGCGTGTCCCCATGGGGATTGACCACCGCCTGCATCGAGGCGCCGTAGGTCACCTGCCGGGCGTCCGGCCACAGCCGGTCGTCATACGTCATATCCGTGGCCGTCATGGTGCGCGTGCGGACGGCGTCACGCGTCAACCCGGTGGCGTCCAGGCCCAGGGTCCAGTTCACCTGCTCGCTCGTGCGTTCGGCCCGCGCGTGCGCTCCCCACGTGCGGGTGTCCGCATCGGTGGACGCGGGCATGGCCGCGGCGGTGGGCTTGTCACGGTTGTCCATGAAATGATCCACGGCGCTGAAACCGGCGGTGACGGTCACCTGCGTCCAGCCGGAGCCTGGCCGGCGCCAGCGCCAGCCGCCGTTGCCCACGAGGAAGTCGGTGTCGCGATTGTCCATGGGCAGGGCGGGAAAATCGATATCCTCTTCATGGGCGTAGGAGAAGGATGTCCACACGCGGTTGTGCTCGGCGGCGTCCCACCCCAGGGACAGGTCGGCGCGGCGGTTGGTGGCATCGGCGGGCACCCGGATCCCGCCCGGAGATGTATAGTCCGCCGCGTTGCGCAAACCCACCGAGGCCCTGGCGTCCAGGGGGCCCCTGCCACCATAGACCCCGGCGTTCAGACGGTAGGCTTCGCGGGCCGAACCGTAGCCGCTTGCCACGAAACCCGTCCAGCCATCGGGCGCACCGGCCGGCCGCTCGTAATGGGGATCGGCCAGGATCATCCCGCCGACCGCGCCCGGCATCAGCCCGCCCCCCGCGTCCCGGTAGACATCCACCCGGTCCAGGGCCCCGGCCTCCAGGTATGTGGCCGGGGGATCCATGCGCCCGGGGCAGGCCCCGTACAGCGGGAC
>JALUJS010000126.1 GCA_027056825.1 Candidatus Krumholzibacteriia bacterium
ATCGCCATCCTGGGTACCAGCCCGGGCAACAGCCTGTTGCTGGAGTTCGACCAGACCGGTTTCATGACGGACGTGACCGCGAGCTTCACCTTCGACGCCAACAGCTACACCAGCGGCAGCCTGTCCTTCCCGTTGCCGGGTGACCTGGACCTGGGGTCCCACACTGCCGCCCTGCACGCCAGCGACGCGCTGGGCAACGTGGGCAGCGACACCCTCAGCTTCCAGCTCATCCCCGCCGGGGTGCGGGGGTTGGAGAACGTGACGCTTTTCCCTAATCCCACCGCCGGCCCGTGCCGACTGTTGTTCGACCTGAGCGACCCCATGACCGTGCAGTGGGAGATCTATACCCTGTCCGGCCACCGCATCCGGACCATCCGGCGGGATTTTTCCTCGGCCGGGCCGGTGATCCTGCCCTGGGACGGCCGGGACGAACGCGGCGACGAGATCGCCAATGGGACCTATCTTTTCGTGCTGCGGGGGCTTGCGTCCTCCGCCGATGAACGGGAGATCACCCGGACGGGCAAGCTCGTCCTGATGCGGTGATCCCGCAGGGCCCGCGGGCCCGTCACCCTGATGGAGGTAAGACAACAATGAAGAGGATCCTGATGGCGGCCGCCGTGGCCGCACTGCTCGCCGGCATGGCCGGCAACGCCCTGGCTTCCGGCGCGGGCGCCATCAACCTGGTGTTCCCCGTGGGAGCCCGTTACAACGCCATGGGCGAGGCGGGCACGGCGCTGTCCCAGGACGCCACCGCCATGTGGTGGAACCCCGGCGGTTTCGCCTTCATGCCGTTGCGCGAGCGCGACCACGACCTGCACATCATGCAGTCCAGCCTGGCCGAGGGGCTGGCCGACGACATCGGCCTGTACTGGGTGGGCTACGGTCAGCCCATGGGACAGACCGGCGCCCTGGGGTTCTACCTGAACTATCTCGACATGGGCACCCAGCAGGCCACCGACGAGGATCAGACCGACAAGGGCACCTTCTCGTCCTACGAGTGGGCCTTCGGCGCCACCTACGCGGTGCGCCTGACCGGCACCATCGGCGTGGGCCTGGGCGTCAAGTATTTCCGTGACAAGCTGGCCGACACCCAGTTCCTGCAGGACACCACCGGCAGCGGCAGCGGCGACAGCTTCGGCGTGGACTTCGGCATCCACATGAAGGTGCCCTCCCTCAAGTCAAACTTCGGCCTGGCGGTGGCGAACCTGGGGCCCGGCATCCAGCACGTCAATGCCGCCCAGAACGACCCCATGCCCCGCAAGATGACCGTGGGCGTGGCCACCAGCCTGTACCACAGCGAGTACATGGGACTGCTGGCGGTTGCGGACTACCTCGTGCCTCTGTACAAGTACAAGGACGACAAGTGGGGCGTCGGTTTCGCCACCGAAGAGGAAGAGTACGGGTTCGGCGCGGAGTGGAACTACCTGCGTTCGCTCTTCATCAGGATCGGTTACAAGAGCGCCGACTTCGGTGACATCAACGACACGACCTACGGCTTCGGCGTCGACCTGAACCGCTGGGTGGGCCAGGCCATCACCTTCGATTTCGCCTCGGTTCCCCAGGCCGAGGGCCTGCCCTCGGTCAAGCGGCTTTCGTTCGCCTACCGCTTCTAACGACGCCGGTCCGGACCGGGACAAGGAGACGGGCTTTGCACATCAACCGCCACTTTCGACACCGGCCGCGCCCCCGGGGGCGCGGCGTGGTGGCCCTGCTGGTCCTGTTGCTGGTCTTCTGCGGCCGGGGGGCGCGGGGTGCCGATCACGCGCCGTATGAGCGGATTCCGGCCCGCCGCTGGGACCCGGCGACCGTGACCCGGGGCCTGGGCGGGCCCGAGGCCGTCGCGAGGCAGCAGGAACGCACCCGGGAAACCCAGCGCAGGTGGCGGACTGTCCACGAGTTGCTGGGAGCGCGGCAGGTCTCCGCACGCAGCCGGCGGCAACTGGCCGCCCGCGGCCTGGGACCGGCCCTGCTGGGCTCCTCCGGCAAGTCCGGATTGCAGGCGACCGACTTCCAGGACACGCTGCGGGTGCTCATCGTGCGCATCAGCTTCGAGACCAACCGGGAACCGGACCTGACCAGCATCGCGCCGGACGGGGACTTCGTGCTGGAACCCCTGGCCGATCCCGGTCCGCTGGAGATCGACCCGCCGCCGCATGACAAGGCCTTCTACGAGGCACACCTGCAGGGGCTCTCCGAGTACTACCGTTTCCAGTCCGGCGGCCGGTTGCAGATCGACGGGCGCGTCCTGCCCGAGGATCCGCAGGGCAGCTACAAGGTCAGTGACATCGCCGACTACGGGCCCGGGGCCGACGGGTTCTGGACCATCGAGGACCTGGAGCGACTGGTGCGGGACATGATTGACGCCGCGGACGCCGGCACAAGCGCCGACGGCTCGGTGAACCTGGCCGATTACGATGATGATAATCCGTTCACCTACATCATCTTCGTCCACGCCGGCGGCGACTGGCAGAGCGACATCAACGGGGATTCCCCCAACGACATCCCAACGTTCTTCGTGACCCTGGGCGAACCGCACGCCCTGGCCGGAACCGACAGCGAAACCGGCGAGGCGGGCCTGCTGTCGGAGTGCTCCATCATTCCCGAGACCACCAACCAGGACGGCTATCCCGGCAGCATCGCCGCCGCCTTCTACCACGAGTTCGGCCATGCCCTGGGCCTGGTGGACGTCTACAACACCGACGACTTCACGCCCAGCGCGGGCATCTGGGACCTGATGGATTCGGGCACCAACCTGGGGGTCACTATCGGCACGGTGACGGCCGAGAACGACACGGTGTTCATCGTGGCCAACGGGGTCCTGCCGCCGTCCCTGGGCGCGTGGAACAAGTGGTACCTGGGCTGGCTGGACATGGGCGAGGTCGGCGGTGCGCAGCGCACCTACAAGCTGCCCGCCGTGGAAGTGCCGCGGGACCAGTACGACACCTACCGCGGGATCAGCGGGGATTTCCAGCTCGCCTATCCCCAGGCCCTGCGCGCCGGACTGTCGCCCCGGGAGTGGTTCCTGCTGGAGAACCGCTGGGTACCGGTGGGACCGGCGGAGACGCCCTTCAACAACCTCTCCTTCGAACGCGACGAGGCCACGGGCGTCATCCTCTATCTGGCGGGGGAGAGGCCGCCCGGATTCTGGCGGAATTCCGGCCTGTACGACTACTTCATGCCCGCAGGCGGCCTGCTGGTCTGGCATGTCAACGAGGATCGTATCGAACAGGGGCTGGAAACGAACACCATCAACACCCAGGGTGATGGCCTGCGCCTGGTCGAGGCCGACGGCATCACCGACATCGGGGTGCTCGAGGCCTACGTGCTCGGCTGGTACGGTGGGCTGCGGGACCCCTTCGGCGGCTACGATGCCCAGGGCTACACCAACGACTTCACCGAACTCTACACATCCGGCATTCCCTCAAGTCGTTGCGTGGACAGGTCATGGACGGGATTCTTCATGCATGACGTCAAGCCCAACGACGCCGGCCTGCCCGGGGTGATGCGCTTCGAGGGGGGGATCGAGGGGATCATCGGCCTGTTCCCCTGGACCGCCGAACAGGTGCAGGAGGACCGGCCCGAAGCCCTGGACAGCCGGTCGCTGACGCCGGTGACCCTGCCCGACGGGCGCAACATGGTGGCCTTCGCCACCGGAGCCCCACGGGACGGGGAGGCCCCCGCATCCACATACCTGTATCTCCTGAACCAGTCTGGCTGGGCGGGGCTGTCCGGGGGACCGGGGCCCTTCGGGGCCGTCGCCGAATTGCCCGGCCTGCTGGCCGGTCCGCCGGCGGTGGTCTCCCGAGGTCCGGGGGAGACGGCCCTGCTGTGGACCACCGTGAACGGAACGGTCGGGCTGACGGGGCTGGACACCGAGGCCCGGGACTTGTGGCGCAGCGACCTGGACGCCGCCGCCTTGACCCGGTCCATCCGGCTCATCGGGGCGGATGGCGACACGGTTTTCGTGGGCTTCCATGCCGAACAGAAGGCCGTAGCCCTGGATCCGGGTGATGGCGCCATTCTTGGTCAGCCGCTTGACCTCGGTGCCGCGGAGGTGCGCGGGGAGCCCGTGAGCATGGACGCCGGGCGGACCCTGGCCCTGCCCGGGGACGACCACTGGTGGGAGATCACCCGCGACGCGGAGCAACGGCTGCAGCGCACCGACCACGCCTATCCGCGCACGGCCGAAGGGGCGGTCCGCGCCGTGGTGCTGGACGAGCCGGACGCCCAGTTGCTGGTGTTCTTCGACGACCTCGGCTCCCTGGATGCCTGGCGCGGCGCCGCGGGGAACTGGTCTCCCGCCGCCTCACCGCTCACCGGGGAGGTCCCGGTGAGCGATCCCGCCGCAGCCGACCTGGACGGTGACGGCCGCAATGACCTGGTCCTGGTGACCGCCGAGCGGATCCACGCCGTGAGCGCTTCGGGGGCGCGGCTGGCCGGCTGGCCGGTGACCCTGCGGGAACTGTTCCCCCTGGCCGACACCACCGGTTTCAGCGGACCGGTGGTGGTGGCCGACGGCACCGGCGACGGCGTGAACGAGGTCTATGTCCCCACCGACGGGGGACACCTGCTGGCCCTGGACGCGCGTGGCGACCTCCTGCCGGGATTCCCCCTGCGTTGGGGCGACCGGGCCGCCGCGGGTCTGGCCGTGGGGCCGGGCATCGACGCCGCATCCCCGCGGGTGCTCTGGCTGCTCAGCAGCGGGGGATACGCCGGACCGCCCCGGGAGCGTAACCTGGTCAACGGTCGCGTGGCGGGACTGCAGCTGGCGGCCCCGGCGCCGGGGGACCGCACCAGCGAGTGGCTGGGCGCAGCTGGTGGGCCGGACCGTGCCGGGACCGCGGGAACCGCGCGCGACCTGGGCGGGATCGCCCCCGCCGCGGCCCAGGTGGACCGGGCGGTGCTCTATCCCAACCCCCTTGGCGACAGTCCGCTCACGGTG
>JALUJS010000127.1:0-3907 GCA_027056825.1 Candidatus Krumholzibacteriia bacterium
TGTTCGGGGATGTCCCGGTCCAGGTCCGCGTGGCAGCCGCGGCAGGTTTTCGTGGTCGGTGTGGAACCGTGGACGACATGGCAGTCGGTGCAGCCGAGACCCGCCTCCCGGTGCACGTCCGGCAGCCTGGTCAGGTAGTGTTCGCCCTGGGCCTCGGGCCCGCGCCGGTAGCGCTCATGGTCCTCCCGCGGGGCCCGGCCGTAATAATCCCATCCGGTGAAGTATCCATGGTGGCAGGCCAGGCAGGCGTCGTCGTACGAGGGCTTCGTTTCGTGGGCGTCGGAACCGTGGCAGTCGTTGCAGGTGGTGACGTGGCAGCCGGCGCAGGACGCCTGGAAAAAGGCTTCGCCGCCGGGGCCGAAGGCCCGGTGGGCGAAGGCGAGTTCGGGAGCGCGGGTGGCCATATCGCCGGACATGACCTGGTCCCGGTCGGGGTGACAGCTTGCGCAATCACCGGTCGCGGGGGGAAGCTCCGCACCGCCCGCCACGCCGGAATACATTCCCAGGCAGAAAACGATCCAGACAATGCCTCGCACGTTGAGCATGGAACAAATATAATTCGCCATGCGGCATTTATCATCATGGGAATCCTGGTTACGGCAGGGTAAGCCATTGTCATGAAAACAGTAAGGATAATCATTATGGTCGCGCTAGGAGTCGCCGCGCTGGCGGTGTTGCCGGCGTGCCGGCGCGATGCGGGTCCGGATACCGGTTGCCTGGACTGCCACGCCGGGCTGGAAACCGCCTCGTCCTCTCATACCGGTTGCGTGGGCTGCCATGGCGGTCACCCCGCGGGCGGAACGGCCCGGGCGGCGCACCGCGGCATGTACGGTTTGGCGAACCCCTCCTATCCCGGCCGCTGGGAACAGGGGTGCGGATCCTGCCATCGCTGGCAGGTGGAGCGGATGCAAAGCAGCCAGATGTTCACCAACGCCGGCATGATCGCCCAGATCCAGGCCACCTGGGAGGGTGTGCGGGACCGCGTGGTCTTCGCCGCCCATGCCGGTCGCCTTCACGATGCCCGCGGGGACACGCTGGACTACGTTTCGGTCCTGGCCCTGGATGATCTTTCCGGCGAGCTGTACCGCAAGTTCTGTGCGCGATGCCATCTGGGCCGGCAGAACGACGCGGAGGACGGGGCCGGACATCCCGCCGGTTGCGCGGCCTGCCATTTCCCCTTCGCGCCGGACGCGGCCTATCACGGCGGTGACAAGACCATGCGGGGCCGCGCCATGCACAGCGCCACCCACGAACTCCAGGGTTTGCCGCCCATGTCCGCCTGCATGGTGTGCCACCAACGCAGCGGCAGGATCGCCCTGGCCTACCAGGGCCTGAACGACGGCAACAACGGGCTGGTGCCCACCCGGGACGGCATGCCGGGCCCGGTGCCGGCCAGCGATATGCGCAACTATTCCCACATCACGCCTGACGTCCATTTCACCGCCGGCATGGAATGCATCGACTGCCACACCTCGCGCGAGATCATGGGCGAGGGCTACGCCGCCGGGGACATGCACGGTCAGCTGGAGATCGGTTGCCGGGACTGCCACGGCGACGGCGCCACCCGGCCCCGGGCGCGGGAGGTCTGGCGGGAGAACGCCGGGCCCCTGCGGGAATCCCGGCAGTACGGCTGGTCCCCGCCCCCCGGAACGCCCTTCGTTGTGACCGGCCGCGGCAGGCCCTTCTCCAACGTGTTCGCAGACAGCGGTCGCATCAAGGTCGTGCTCAAGCGCAGCGGCAAGGTGGTGGATTGTCCGGTGGTCACCGGGACTCCCGCGCATACCATCGCCGGGCACGAGCGGATGGAGTGCCACGCCTGCCACTCGCGCACCGTTGTCCAGTGCTACGGTTGCCACACGCTGTACGACCGGCAGGACTACGGCTGGGACTTCATCGCCGGGCGCATGACCCCCGGCGCCTTCAGCGAGACCGAGGACGTGCGCACCCTGTATCCCTTCCCCCTGGCCCTCGACCGGGACGGCCGCATCTCGCCCGTGACTCCGGGCTGCCAGACCTTCGTGACCGTCATCGACAGCGCCGGCCGGCGCGTCCGGGACGAAGAGGTGCTGCACTTCCGCGGCAAAAGACAGCTGCGTTTCGCGCCGTTCTTCGGCCACAACGTCGGCCGGCAGGCCACCGGATGCGCGGCTTGCCACGGGGATCCGGCGTTCATGGGCTTCGGTCAGCACACCATCGAGAACGGGGCCCCGCGCGGTACCCTCCTGTGCGGGAAGGATCCCCGCAAGTCCCTGGACGGGTTCCTGGATGCGACCGCAGACAGCATCACCGCCTATGCGGCCATCAGCCGTAGCGGGGGACGGCCGTTGAACGACCGCGAGGTGCGCCGGGTCTGGCGCGTCAACCTCTGCCTGATCTGCCATGACCGGGCCGACGATCCCGTCTACCGGGCTCCGCTGGACTATGGTGCCCTCGGGGATTCCCTGCACCTGAAGCTGCTCGCAGCGGAGTAGGCCATGAAAAACCGGCGGCTCCCGGAAAGGAACCGCCGGCCGACGTGTGCGGGGAATCAGAAGACCAACTGCATCTGGGTCACGAAGGTTCCGAAGTCATCGGTCACCAGACCCGCTCCCTGCACGCCGTCGAACACGCCCTTCTTGTCGAAGGTGGTGCTGCTGTACTGGACCGTCAGCTTGAGCATGTCGTCAGGGAAGAAGTAGTTGGCTCCGATCCCGAACCAGTCGATTTGCTGGTCGTAGACGTTCTTCAGCAGGGCGAAATTCCAGGACTCGTAGCGGCCGAAGAACTGCAGGGGAACATCCGGGAGCATGAATCCCGACTTGATGTACCAGCCGTACTTCTGTCCGTTGAGACCGACGGCGCCGGGATCCGGCTGCAGGCCCTTGTAGGCGTCGTCGAAGTCGATGTTCTCGTACGCGCCCGACAGGGTGAAGGCCCCCGCGGCGCCCACCGGGTACTCGAAGAACAGGTCGAAGGTGTAGGCGTTGTAGTCCTTCTCCCCGGTGCAATCGGCCGCGTTGCCGTATACCACGTCCGGCTCGGTCTCCACCGCGCCGCCGACGGTCAGGACCTTCTTCTGTCCCCTGTAGGTTCCCTTGTACCCGTAGGCCGTTTCGGGATCCAGCAGGGAGAAGTGCACGCGGGCCGCGTAGCGGAAATTCGACGCCGGGGCCTGGAGGCCGGAAACGGCGCTGCGGCCTTCCATGACGTCCAGCCGGTACTGGAACAGGCCGTCGGCGAAGTTGCCCCAGGCCGCCACCCCGTAGTCGCGCGTACCGACGAAGGAGGTGCGGATGAAGTCCGAACGGTCCAGGTTCAGGGGCACCTCGCAGGCTTCGAGGTTCTCCCGGGAGAGGTTGTACTTGAACTTGCCCACGTTGAGTTTGAACCGCGGGTCGAAGTCGAAGCGCACCACCGCGTCCAGCAGCTGGAAGTTCGAGCCCTGGTCGTAGTCCGCGACCCCCAGGGGGCCGATGTTCATGTTCTGCCCGTACTCGGTCTGGGCGTAGATGCTCATGATGTCGCCGTAGGCGCCCATGAAGGCCAGGCGGTTGCGGCGGAAGTTCATGTTCATGGTGGCGTCGCCGAAATCGGGGCCCGATCCGGAGTCGCTGACCAGCATCCGGAACTGGCTCTTGTAATCGATCTGCAGGATGCCCTCATCGTCCGGGCCGAAGGTCAGCTGGGGGCCGGCCACGGCCGGGCCAGTCTGCCCGAGCAGCAACAGGGCGCCTGTGATCACCAGGATCAAGCTGGGGTATTTCATGGATTTCCATCTCCTTGCTGAATGCCTGACCGCTTGCGGGATCGCGAAGCGATTCGAAAATCCGGGCTAGCGGATGGACTTGCAGAACCGGATCAGCAGCCGCTGCCGCCGCCTCCGGTCCCCCCGCCGCCGTTCGGGGGAGTTTCTCCGCCGCCGCTGCCG
>JALUJS010000127.1:3917-4936 GCA_027056825.1 Candidatus Krumholzibacteriia bacterium
CCGCGATCTCGACCTGAGTGGCGCGCCAGTCGCCGGTGGATTCGTAGAGGCCGTTGGCCACCGGATCCAGCACCATGGAACCGCTGGTCAGGGTTCCGCCCGTGCGCGGAACGGCGGTGCCCGGCGTCTCCGCGTCGACCCGCCAGGCCTCCCCGACCCCGTTCTCGGCGGTGTAGCAGCTCCACTGCTTCCACGAGCCGTCATACATCCGGACCGGCCAGTCCAGGATGCCGTCCAGGATGAAATAGACGACGGTGGCCTTGACCCCGCTCTTGCAGTAGACGTAGGTCATTTCCGTACTCGCGGTGATCCCGAATCCGGCCAGGTGGTCCATGAGTTCGGGCACCGGCAGCAGGGTGGCGGTGGTGCCGCTGACGTAGTAGGCGTTCCAGGCGTCAAGTCCCGCGGGATTCATGTAGGCGACGCGCTGGGGATCGCCTTCGCTGCGCACGTCCAGGATGGCGATGTTGGGCGTGGTCCCGTCGTTGAGACCGTCCACGGCGGCGATCATGTCGCCGATGGAGGCGCGCTCATCCCCGCCGAACTCGCTGTAGGCGGCCAGTTCCCTGACGCTGAAGTCCGAAGGCGCCACGGCGGCCGGGGCGGTGGTCAGTTCGTAGCCGGCCTCCACCCACCCCACGTCGCCTCCTTGCAGCACCTTGAGGCGTTCCTTGGGGAAGCCCCAGTAGCGCAGGGTGAAGTAGCCGCGCGTGGCTTGCCGGAAATCGAGGCCGTCGCTCACGGTGAACACGACGGTCGTGTAGCGGTCAATGCCAAAGCCCTGCAGCAGGGCGTCGATGTTGGGTCCGTCGACCACCATGTGCCCGGTCGTTCCCAGGCCCTCCATCCTCACCTCGAAGGTGGAGGAGTAGTTGTAGAGTTGGGAACCGGGAATGTGGCCGGCGTCGAAATGGGCGGAGTCCGAGACGTTCAACACCACGACCTTGTCCCTGCTGTCGGGGTCGGTGCTGTTGACGCGGCCCTCATCCATCCAGAGTTTCAGGGTCGCGGCGTCGATC
>JALUJS010000128.1 GCA_027056825.1 Candidatus Krumholzibacteriia bacterium
GTACATGCTGCCGGCCGCCAGCATGTACTGGGTGCCGGGCAGGTGCAGGCCCAGCTTGTCCAGGGCGCCGCTGATGGGATCGGGCCCGGACATGCTCAGCTTGACGATGTCGATGTTGTTGGACTCGGTGAAGTCCGTCAGCTTGCGCCAGTCCGGTTCCCTGGTCTTGTCCACGGGCTCCCACAGGTAGTCCCGCTTGAAGCTGGCCTTGCCCTCGAAGCGGTCGCTGCCCTCCTTGGTCGTCACCTTCACCACGCCGCTGACCGCCTGGCCGTACTCGGCGTTGAACCCGCCGGTCAGCACCTGGATCTCGTTGATGATGGACGGGTCGATCTGGTAGCCGTAGCCGCCGCCGGCCAGGGGGTCGTTCACGTTCATGCCGTCGACCACGAACATGGTGTCGTCGGCGCGTCCGCCGCGGATGTGGATCTCGTTGTCCTGGAGCGTCACGCCGGGCTGCTGGGCGATCATGTCCACGACCTGGTCCAGGGGCATGGCCTCCATCTGCTTGCTGCCGATGAAGTGGGCGCTGCCGGTGCGGTCGACCTCGATCAGGGCCCGCTCGGCGGCCACCTCGAAGGGCTCGGCCATGATGGCGTGGACCTCGAGGTGGAAGTCCAGGTTCAGCACCTCGCCCGGGCCCAGGGTCACGGTCTTCTCGCCCACCCCGTAGCTGATGTAGGACGCCTTGACCGTGTAGGTGCCCGGCCGCAGCCCCTTGATGATGTAGAAGCCGTCGGTGAAGGCCATGGTGCCGATGTTGGTGCCGGCGATGAAGACGTTGGTGTAGGGCATGGTCTCGCCGCTCTCGGCGTCGAAGATCCGGCCCTTGATGGTGGCCGGCGCCAGGGGCGAGACGGCCTCCGCGGAGGCCTGGCCGAAGGCCGCGCCGCGGACCGCAAGCAGGAGGGCGGCAACCAGGAGCAGGCGTCGGATCACGGGCCCACCCCCAGTTCGTCGTCCAGCAGCACCGACAGGGCCGCCTTGACCTCGTCCGGGTCGAACTGGTCCAGCAGCAGGCTGATGGTGATCACGTCAGCCTGGGCCGCCTGGGCGCGGTCGGGCCGGCGCACTCCCACCACCGGATCGAAGGGCGGCCGCGGCCGCCGCGGGTCGCCGTAACAATTCTCGCAGTATTCCATGCGGTAAAGGGCTTCGGCGCCGTCCAGGGGCACGATGCCCAGCCCCACCACCGTGCTGCCCACGGCCGTCATGGCCGGCAGTTCGGGATACTCGCCCAGGGCCTGCCGGCCGGCGATGTTCCCGAACTCGGTGGGCGGGGCGGGTGTGGGGCTGATGCCCAGCACCGACTGCACGAACACCGCGGGCAGGCGCGAGGCGCCGCCGGCCACGGCCTTGGTGATCAGCATGAACCGTCCCGGTGCGGCCCCTTCGGCGCCTTCGGCGCCTTCGACGTACTGTTGCAGCACCCCGTCCCGGGCCGCGGCGCTGACCAGCACGTTGCTGTTGGAGCCGCCGTCCGTCCAGATCACGGCGTCGAACAGGCGCATGGTCTCCAGCAGCACCCAGGGCCGGTCGGGGAAGCCGAACCAGAAGTCGTAGAGATCCCAGCCGCCGACACCGTAGTGCTCGTCCAGGAAGCCGCGGTAGAAGGCACGCCCCATGGTGGAGGTGTTGTCGTAGATGTAGAGGACCGGGCCGTGGACGGGGCGGACCTCCCAGGTGTAGGTGAAGTGGGCTTCGCCAGCGGCCTCGTCCCGGACCCTCACCTGCAGGGTGCGCTCCCCGGGCTGCGCGCCCTTGATCAGGATCTCGAACTCCCGCACCTCCCCGGAGGTCTCGGGGAAGGGGGCCCGCACCCAGACGGTGTTGGGATCGGCGCCCGGCTCGCCCTCGTCGATCACCACCCCCGGATCGCCTTCGGCCAGGGTGTACTGATAGGTGTCGTCCATGGTGGAGACGCCATCCAGGTCCAGGGCGAAGAAGCGGAAGTTCGACACCCCCCAGTTCCAGTAGGTCGTGTCGGCGCCGGCCTCGCCCGCGGTGATCTCCCGCTGCATGTTGACCAGGGGATCGAAATCCGACTGGAAGTTCACCACCGGCGGGAAATTGCGCAGGGGGATGAACTGGACCAGGGTGTCGCTGGTCGCGCCCCGGTTGTCGGTGCAGGCCAGGTAGAAGGTGGCCTCGGAGTTGCCGTCCTCGTCGGTGACGAAGGTCATGGTGGTGTCGGTGCGGGTGGTCGTCACCCAGGGCGCCGGCTCGTCGCGGTGGTTGCGGATCGAGACGTGATAGGTGGTGATCCAGCCGTCGGGGTCGGTCCCGCTCCAGCTGAAGTGGCGTTCGAAGTAGCTGGTGGCGTTGAGGTCACCGGTGGAATCCACAGCGCCCACGAAGAAACGGATCCGGGGCGGCTGGTTGGGCACCGAGTCCGGGTCGAACGGGTCGTTGGCCGCGCATCCGGCCAACCAGAAGGCCAGGCCCGCGCCCGCGGCCACCGTCAGCAGCCCGATCATACCCACCAGGCGCCTCATTTGATGATCACCAGCTTCCCACGCTGGATCTCGCCGGTGTCCAGATCCTTGACCACGTAGATGTACAGGCCCGAGGCGATGGCGCGCACCGGGTCGCTCAGCAGATCCCACGGTTCCTGTCCGCTGACCGGGTCGTCGTGGTACAGGGTCTTGACCACTTCACCGGCCAGGTTGAAGACCTGGATACGGCTGCGCGCAGGCAGGCCCGTGAACCAGATCTTGCGCCCCAGCTCGGTCTCGCCGCTGCGGTTGTCGAACATGGAGCCGGCGCGGTAGGGGTTGGGATAGACGCCGATGGTCGTGGAGCCGCCGTCCCGGCCCGCGGGGGCGGGCCCCGGATACACCAGGCGCGCGTTCTCGTTGAAGCCGCTCTGGAATTCGGGCAGCCCCTCCTCCAGGTCCGGGGCGCTGTAGGACACCACCGAGTACCAGTAGGGGAAGCCGTCGAGCAGGCCGGTGTCGCGGAATTCCCGCTTGCCCTCGTCGTTCAGGGGCGGCAGGCCCGTGTCGAAACCCACGCCGTCGATCTTGTCGAACTGGGCCACCAGGGTGGCGATGGCGTAGGGGTTCTCGCTGATGACCTCGCCCTGGTAGCGGTAGATGCGGTAGCCCTGGAAGTCGGGGCGGCCGGTGATGGTGGAGATGTGCTGCTCCGGAGAGCGCAACGGACTGTCCGTGGGCAAAGGTTGGCCCTCGGCGTCGAGGGAATCGCCCGGCGCCCAGCTCAGGATCACCGTGTCGTTCTCGAAGGCGAAGTCCAGCACCGGCGAGGGCGGGCCCGCCGGAATGGAGAAGCCGTCGTCGTAGGCGACCTGGGCCACCTTGCTGTTGGCCAGCAGGCTCAGGGAATCGGCGCCGCAGGTGATGGCGAAGGTCACGTGGATGGTGTCATCGGGCGCCAGGTAGGGGAACGGTCCGGTGGCCAGCAGGCCCACCCAGTCCGAGGGGATGGTGTAGTCGATCTCCTGGGTCTCGCCCACGGTGAAGGCCCCGTCGCCCATGATCTGGTACTTGCCCGGCAGCAGGTTCTCGTGCTCGATGTCGTCGTCGGCGTAGTACTCGTCATCCTGCGCGGGAACGTGGCGGAACTGCCAGGAGTTGTAGGAGACCGGGCGTTGGCCCTCGGCGGGCTCCACCGCGGGGATGGTGCCCAGCAGGCGGCAGCCCACCCAGCTGGTGGCCAGACCCTCGTCCCCGTCGTCATCGTGCTCGTACATCATCCAGATCTTGTCGTCGTTCTCCGGCACGGCGAAAGCGGGCAGGCCCCAGCCGGGCGGTCCCCAACCGCCGTTCATGTCGTCGTAGTAGTTCCAGCCCTGGGCCGCCTGCGGATCGTAGGGGTTGTTCTGCTCGGTGTTGCCCACGCTGGTATCGTTCCAGAAACCCACGTAGACGTCGCGCAGTTCGCCGCCGGAGATATTGATGACCGCGTAGTCCAGGATGACGAAGTCGTCGGCGTAGGGATTGCCCCAGGCCAGCGCCCGCAGGACGACCTTCAGGCCCAGGGGCACGTGGTTGCCCGACTCGACGCGGGCGTAGTCGTTGAACACCACCTGGATGTGCTGCGTGGCCAGGGCCGCCGGGTTGAAGTTGTCGCTGTTCTGGCTGTTGGACCAGATCAGCACCGGCTCGTCGGGATCGTCGGTGAACTCGCGGATCTCGTCGCCCGCCACCAGGTTGGAGGCGTCCTGGGCGCCGGTCGAGACATGGATGGAGCCGTCGGGGGTCCGGGCGCCCACCCAGATCCCGCCCAGGAACATGTGTTCGACATGGGAGTTCAGGGGGTATTCGCAGGAGGGCTGGAAAGGCGACACGAAACCGTTGCCCACGTAGCCGAGATTGGTCACCGTCAGGCCGATGATGCCCACGTTGGTGTACATGTCCTTGCGTGGCGAGGCCTCGACCCCCACGGCAAAGAGGGTGGTCGCCAGGGACACTGCGGTAAGGATTCCTGCAAGGCGGCGCAACACGGTCTCCGCGGGTCGGGGAGGGCGGCAAGACGGCCGAGACGGAGGACGGGGGCGAGAACCCGGCGCTCCGGAAAAATCGTGTCCGCGAAGTTAGCCCCCGGGACGGTCCCTTGTCAACGGGATAGCACGGTTTTGTGTTAGGATTTCGCCATGCCGGAAGTGACCATCAGTTTCAGCGGGGATCTGGCCGGCCTGCTGCGCATCAAGGGCAATCGCGCCGGGGTCTCCGTGGATCGCGACACCCCCGAAACCGGGGTGACCGTAACCGTGGCCCTGGGCGAAACCGCCTCCCTCAAGGACGTGATCGAATCGCTGGGCGTGCCCCACTGCGAGGTGGGCGCGGTGACCGGTGACCTGACCTCGCTGGATGCGCTGGTGACCGGCCGCGCCGCCGTGCGCGTGGAA
>JALUJS010000129.1 GCA_027056825.1 Candidatus Krumholzibacteriia bacterium
GTGTGGGGGGTGACCTCGCCGGTGTCCTCGCCATTGAGCAGGATGACCGCTCCCGGCGGGTCGGAGGTCACCGTCAGGCTGGCGGGGGCGTAGAAGGGCGCCTCGCGACCGCAACCGGCGACCATGACGAGCGCGCCGGCCAGCAGGGTGAAAAAAAACCGGGTGAGGGCCCGGGCGGCCATGCGACTGTCCACCGTATCACCACATTTCCGGGGATGAGGCCCTGGCCCGGGTAGGCCGACGGGCCGTTGCGAACGATCTCCCACTCCCACAGTCACAATTATATGAAATCCGTCATGAAAGCGTCAATAGGGGCGGCCGCTCCCGGAAGGGGAGCGGCCGCGGGGGCAACAGTCCTGGTTGCCGGGGACTACAGGGTGTAGCCCTCGGCGTCGATGATGCGTTCGGCGATGGCGTCGTGGAGCCTGGCCCGGTTGACCGGGTCGTGCTTGGTCAGGCGGCGCAGCCCGGCCGCGTAGGTGCGCAGCTCGTCGCCCTCGACGGTGGCCGCCAGCACGTTGCGCGCCAGCACGGCCACCTTGTCCATGGCCTCGTGCGTGAACAGGGTCAGCATGTCGGCCATGGCCGCGGCGGAGTCCTCGCCGTCGCGTCCGGCCTTCTTCAGGGCGCGGAGCCAGCCGCTTTCGCAGGCGTAGGCCTGCATGATGATGTCCGCGCAGTCCGACAGCACCTCCTGCTGGTTCTTCAGGTCCTGGCCGAACTTCTGCGCGGCCAGGCCCAGGACCGCCAGGACGACCTTCTTCATGTTGGCGATGAGCTTGCCCTCTTCTTCCAGGAACTCGGGTTCGCCCGGCTCGGTGAACGAGGGCAGGGCGGTCAGTTCCTCGGCCACCGCCTGGGCCGCCTGCAGGAAGGGCAGCTCGCCCTTGAGAGCCTTCTTCATGATCATGCCCGGGACGATCAGGCGGTTGATCTCGTTGGTGCCCTCGAAGATGCGGTTGACCCGCTCGTCACGGTAGTAGCGCTCCAGGGGGTATTCCTGGCAGTAGCCGTAGCCGCCGAGCATCTGCACGCCCTCTTCGGCCGCCAGGGCCATGGCCTCGGTGGCGAAGACCTTGATCATCGAACACTCGATGGAGAATTCCTCCACCTTCCGGATGCTCTGGTAGTCGAAGTCCGGGGCGTTCTTGTCGAGGGTGGCGATGGCGCGGTCGAACAGGCCGGCGGTGCGGTAGACCATGGACTCGGCCACGAAGGCGTGGGCGGCGATCTCGGCCACCTTGCGGCGGATCAGGCCGAAGTCGCTCAAGGGGTGGCCGAACTGGTGCCGCTGCTTGATGTAGGGGACGGTGTGCCTGAGCACGAGCTTGCAACCGCCCACGGTGCTGGCGCCGAGCTTGAAGCGCCCCACATTGAGGATGTTGAAGGCGATGCGGTGGCCCTTGCCGATCTCGCCCAGCACGTTCTCAACCGGTACCTTGACGTCCTCGAGGGTGATGGCGCAGGTGGACGAGCCCTTGAAGCCCATCTTCTTCTCCTCGGCGCCGATGCTCACGCCCTCGCTTTTCAGATCGACGATGAAACCGGTGAAGTGTTCGCCGTCGATCTTGGCGAACAGGATCACCATTTCGGCATAGCCGGCGTTGGAGATGTACTGCTTGCTGCCGTTGAGGATGTAGTATTTGCCGTCCTCGCTCAGCTTGGCGGTGGTCGCGGCGGCCAGGGCGTCGCTGCCGCTGCCCGGCTCGGTCAACCCGTAGCAGGTCAGCAGTTCGGCGGTGGCCAGCTTGGGCAGGTACTTCTTTTTCTGCTCTTCGGTGCCGAAGTACACGATGGGCAGGGTGCCGATACCCGACTGGGCGCCGTGGGTGACGGCGAAGCTGCCGCTGGCGGACATCTTCTCGCTGATCAGCATGATGGTCGCCTTGTCCGAACCCATGCCGCCGTAGGCCTCCGGGATATCGGCCATGAGCAGGCCCATCTCGCCGGCCTGCTTCAGCAGGTCCTTGCCCAGCATGGTGTTGCCTTCGTATTCCAGCTCCTCCTGGACGGGTTCGATGACCCTTTCCACGAAGTCCTCGCAGGTCTTGGCGAACATGCGCTGGTTCTCGTTGAAGTCCTCGGGGGTGAAGACTTCCTCCGGGTCGGTCTCGCGCAGGAGGAATTCGCCTCCGGTGGGATACTGCTTGTCTGCCATGTCCATGCTCCTTGACTGGGACCGGGCCCTGTGCCCGCCCGGGTTCAGATTGCTGCGAAGATGCCGGCGGCGCCCATGCCCGTGCCGATGCACATGGTTACCAGGGCGTACTTGCCGCCGCGTCGCTTGAGTTCGTAAAGGGCGCTCGTTGTCAGTTTGGTGCCCGTGCAGCCCAGGGGATGGCCCAGGGCGATGGCGCCGCCGTTGGGATTCAGGCGCTCATCCCGGGGATCCAGGCCCAGGCGCTTGCAGACGGCAAGGCTCTGGGCGGCGAACGCCTCGTTCAGCTCGATGACGTCCATCTGTTCCAGGGACAGGCCGGCGGACGCCATGACCTTGGGCACCGCCTCCACCGGTCCGATGCCCATGATCTCGGGCTCGACGCCGGCCACGGCGTAGTCCACGAAGCGGGCCAGGGGTTCGACACCCAGTTCGGCCGCCAGCTCGGGGGTGCCCAGCAGGACCGCCGCCGCCCCGTCGCTCATCTGGCTGCTGTTGCCGGCGGTCACGGTGCCATTCTGCTTGAAGGCGGGTCGCAGGCGCGCCAGGGCCTCCAGGGTGGTGTCGGCCCGCGGGCCCTCGTCCACCTTGAACTCCACCTCGCGGGTGACGGGCCGTCCCTGCTTGTCCGTGCCCGGCAGCTGGGCCATGACCGGGGTGATCTCGTCGGCGAAGCGTCCCTCGGCGATGGCGGCGGAGGCCTTCATGTTGCTGTGGTAGGCGAACTCGTCCTGGGCCTCGCGGGAGATGTCGTCGCTGACCGCCAGGTTCTCCGCGGTGATGCCCATGTTGGTCAGGTACTGCGGATACTCCGAGGCCATGGTGGGGTTGGGCAGGTAGCGCAACCCGCCCATGGGCACCATGGTCATGGTCTCGACGCCGCCGGCGATGACGCACTCGGCCTGCCCGGTCATGATCTGCCGGGCGGCGATGTCGATGGTCTGCAGCCCGGAGCTGCAGAAGCGGTTCACGGTCATGCCCGGCACCGAGACCGGCAGGCCGGCCAGCAGGGCGATGTTCCTGCCCACGTTCATGCCCTGTTCGCCCTCGGGCATGGCGCAGCCCATGATCACGTCCCCGACGCGCGCGGGATCCAGGCCGGGGGCCCGGGCGAGCAGGTCGCGTACCACGGCGGCGCCCAGGTCGTCCGGGCGGGTGTGCCTGAGGGTGCCCTTGAGGGCCTTGCCCACGGCGGTGCGGCGGGCGGCGATGACAACGACTTCCTTCATCTTCCTCTCCTTTTCCGCTAGTTCCGCAGGGGCTTGCCGGTTTTCAGGATGTATTCCACGCGCTCGAGGGTCTTGCGCTCGCCCAGCAGGCTCATGAACGCCTCGCGTTCGAGGTCCAGCATGTGCTTTTCGCTCACCGTGGTGCCCGGCGGCACGGCGCCGCCGCTGAGCACGTGGGCCAGCTTCATGCCGATCTTGCGGTCGTGTTCGCTGATGTAGTTTCCCTGCTGCATGTTGAACAGGACGGACTCGGCCAGGGCGATGCCCGCGGTGCCCATGACGGGAATGGCGTCGTCCTCCACCGGCGAGACGTAGTTGGTGTGGGCCAGCGCCAGGGCGATATCCTTGGCGTCGGCGGTCAGGTGGTCGCGGTTCATGGACCACGAGTCGCCCGGCCGCAGAAAGCCCAGCTCGCGGGCCTCCTCGCAACTGGTAGCGACCTTGGCGGTGCCGATGGTCTCAAAGGCGCGCCGGAAGGCCGGCTGCAGGTCCTTCCTGTCGGTCAGCAGGGCCACCTGGCGCTGGTACAGGCGCAGGCAGCCGCCACCGGCGGGAATCACGCCCGCCCCGAATTCCACCAGCCCGATGTAGGTCTCGGCGGCGCAGCGGACGGCGTTGGCGCCCATGGTCATCTCGCAGCCGCCGCCCAGGGCCATGCCCGCCGGAGCGGCCACCACCGGCACGCCGCAGTGCTCCAGGCGCCCGGTGGCGGCCTGGAAGGCGTGGATGATGAGGTTGATGTCGTCCCAGTTCCCCTCGGCGGCCTCCATCAGGAGCATCATCAGGTTGGCGCCGACGGAGAAGTTGTCCGCGTCGTTGGCCACCACCAGGGCCTGCCAGTTGGCCTCGGCCTCCTTGCAGGCGGTCATGACCATGTTCAGGGTGTCCTGGCCGATGGCGTTCATCTTGGAGTGGAACTCCAGGCCCAGCACGCCGTCGCCCAGGTCGATGAGCGAGGCCCCGGGGTTGCGCTTGACCTCGCGTTCACCGCGCAGGATGTCGAAGGGCATGGCGCGGGGATCCTGTTGCACCGCCGCGAACACGCCGGGTTCGGCGGTGGGGCTTTCCAGCACGCCGTCGGTGGTGCGGTAGATGGTCTCGGCGCCGCTGTCGTAAAGGGCGTCCACCCAGGCCGGCAACGGCAGACCGTCTTCCCGCATGCGCTCGGTGACCTTGCGGAAACCCAGGGTCTCCCAGGTCTCGAAGGGACCCTGCTTCCAGTTGAAGCCCCAGCGCACCGCCTGGTCGATCTGCACGGCCTGGTCGCAGATCTCGCCCAGGCGCATGGCACTGTAGCTGAAGGTCGCCGCCAGCATCCTCCAGATGGCCTGGCCGGCCTTGCCCTTGCCGAAGGCCAGCATGCGCAGGGCCTCGGCCTTGTCCTCGATGTTCTTGGCCGCGGCCAGCTCGGGGAACTTCGCCTTCTGCTTGTCGCGGTACTCCAGGGTCTCGAGGTCCAGGGTGTAGAAGACCTTTTGCCCGTCCTTCTTCTCCATCCTGTAGAAGCCGGCGCCGGACTTGCGGCCCAGCAGACCCTTGTCGATCATCGCCCGCAGGTAATCCGGAACCTTGAAGATATCGCGGGCCTCGTCGTCGGGGATCAACGGCAGGATGTTGTCCGCCACGTGCACGAAGGTGTCCAGGCCCACCAGGTCGGCCAGCTTGAAGGTGGCGGTCTTGGGGCGGCCGATGGCCGGACCGGTCAGGGCGTCGACTTCCTCGATGGTCAGGCCCATGTCCTCCATGACCTTCACCGTGGCCATCATGGCGTGCACGCCGATGCGGTTGGCCACGAAGTTGGGGGTGTCCTTGCCCACGACGATGCCCTTGCCCAGGCGGGTGCGGGCGAATTCGGCCACGAAGTCGGCGATCCCCGGATCGGTGTCGGCGGTGGGGATCAGCTCGAAGAGCTTCATGTAACGCGGCGGGTTGAAGAAGTGGGTGCCCAGGAAGCGGGGCTTGAGATCGTCCGGCAGCACCGAGGCCATCTCGCCGAGGGACAGGCCGCTGGTGTTGCTGCTGAAGATCGCCGTGGGCGCGATGTGCGGCGCGGCGTTCTGCAGGACGATCTTCTTGATCTTCATGTCCTCCTTGACCACCTCGATGACCCAGTCGGCCTCCTTGAGGCGCGGCAGGTCGTCCTCGAGATTGCCCGTCTCGATCAGGGCCAGGCGGCCGGGCGAGAACAGGGGGGAGGGTTTGGTCTTCTTCAGGGCCGCCACGGCCTTGGCCGCGATGGCGTTGCGGGAACGGGGGTCATCGCCCGCATCCTTGGGAACGATGTCCAGCACCAGGGACGGGATGCCGGCGTTGGCGAAGTGGGCGGCGATGGCGCTGCCCATGACGCCCGAGCCGAGCACGGCGACTTTCTTGATCTGCCTGCGCATGCAATCCGCCTTTCATCCGGGTTACCCGAACAGGACCCAGTTGGGAGTGTATAAATGAATGACTATTCAGTATCCTAGATCTTTTCGGCGGTTCTGTCAACCGCTTTAGATATATTTTGTGAAATCGCTTGTTTTGCTTAATAAATGGATTTATGATCCGATAAGGTACGGGGAAGTAGTCGGGAGGTCATGCCCTGGCAGTGGTTGTTGCTAGTGAATGGATATTCAATGATGGCGCGACGCAGCAGCGAGGACAAGAAAGAGCGCATCCTGGATGCGGCCACGGTGGAGATCGCCCGGCGGGGTTATCATCAGACCTCGGTGGCGGTCATCGCCCGCCGAGCGGGAGTGGCCGACGGCACCATCTACCTGTACTTCAAGAACAAGGAAGAGATCCTGGTTTCCCTGTTCACCCGAGCCCTGGGCCGGTTCATCGCCCAGGGCAAGGACAAACTGGCGGGCTTGCCGGACGCTGTGGCCAAGCTGCGCGCCATCGTGGACCTGCACCTGACCCTCGTGGGACAGGACCGCGACCTGGCCATCATCACCCAGGTCGAGTTGCGTCACAGCCTGCATTTCCTGGAGGAGCTGTCCCGCGCCCAGGTGGGGGAGTACCTGGGCGTCATCGCCGGGGTCGTCGCCGAGGGCGCGGCCAGCGGCCTGTTCCGCCGGGACCTTGATCCCATGCTGGCGGCCAAGGCCGTCTTCGGGGTGCTGGACGAGATGGCCACCGACTGGGTGCTCTCGCGTCGCAACACCCGGCTGGAAGCCAAGGCGCCGGAGGTGGCCGCACTGGTGCTGGGGATGGTGGGGGCTAACGGACCGGCTGCATGATCCCGGCCACCGCCGCCAGCAGGGCCCCTCCCGTGTAGGGCTTGGCCAGGAAACCCACCGTCGGTTCGTTCCCCAATTCCATGGCGACCCTGCTTTCCCCGTACCCGGATGACAGCAGGACCTTGATGTCGGGCCGGAGTTCCTTCATGGCGCGGAAGACCTCGATGCCTCCCAGACCGGGCATGGTCAGATCCAGCAGCACGCAATCGATATGGCCGGCTTCGCGGCGAAACCGCGCCAGGGCATCCTGTCCATCGACCGCGGTCAGGACCCGGTGGCCGGCCCGGGTCAGGGTCTTGCTCGCCAGATCCCGGATGGTTTTCTCGTCATCGACAACCAGGATGCAACCCGCGACGACGGCGGCCATCACTTCAGGTTCATGCGGGTGCGGCGCTTCCGGGACCCCAGCGGTGGGAAAGACCACGGTGAAGATCGTGCCCTCACCGGGGGTGGAAGTGACCCCGAGGGCTCCGTGGTGACTCTTGACGATGCCCTGGACCGCACTGAGCCCCAGACCCCTTCCGGTGAACTTGGTGGTGAAGAACGGGTCGTGGATCCGGGCCAGGGTGTCGGCGTCCATGCCGCAACCGTCGTCCGCGACGACGAGGCGCACGTGGGGGCCGGGTTTGGGATCGGTGGCGAACCCCTCGAGGTTCCCCATGGCGGAGGCGTCCATCTCCACCAGGTCGGTGGTGATCCGGATGCGTCCGGGCTTGTCCCCGATGGCCTCGCTGGCGTTGATGACCAGGTTCATGACAACCTGCTGGATCTGGCCGGGATCGGCCTGCACCGGAGGCAGGTCCGGGGCCAGATCCGTTTCGATGACGACTTTCTTGCTGATCGAAACCGTCAGCAGGTCCAGCATCCCGGCCACCAGGGAACTCAGATCCAGCGGACGGGTCTCGGTGGTGGCCTCACCCGCGTAAACCAGCATCTGCCGGCACAGGGCGGCGGCCTTTTGCGCGGCTTCCTCAATCACTTCCAGGTGCCGGGCGGTGTCGGGGGCCGCTTGGGCTTCCTCCCGCGCCAGGTCCGCGTGACCCAGAATAGCCGTCAGCAGGTTGTTGAAATCGTGGGCGATGCCTCCGGCCAGGACACCGAGGCTTTCCAGGCGCTGGACATGCTCCAGCCTGCGGGTCTCCCGTTCGGCTTTCTGCCGGCGCAGAACCTCCTCGGTCACGTCCTGAACCGTGCCCAGGGAGCGCAGGGGCCGTCCCAGGTGGTCCCGCTCGGTCTGGCAGCGTTCCTCGACATAACGGATGTGTTCGGTCCCGTCAGGATCGCGCAGCAACAGGCGATGCCGGATGTTGTAAGGGGCGTCCTCCCGGATGTGGGCTGTGAAGGCCCGGTCGACCATTTCCCTGTCTCCGGGGTGGATGCTATCGAGGAAGGCCTCGTAGGAGGCGCCGAACAGGCTGCGATCGATCCCGAAGATCCGGAAGGTCTCCGCCGACCACCAGAGATCGTTGGTCTGTAGATCGAGTTCCCAGCTGCCGATCCGGGCCAGGTGCTGCGCGTCCTCCAAATTGCGCTGCAGGCGCTTGAGCTGGGAGATATCGATCATGGACAGGACGACCCGGCTCCAGTCCCCATGGGAGGAGGGCAGCACGAAGGAGGACATGATGACGTCAATGGGCGTGCCGTCCATCCGGCTGACGGTGCAATCCCGCACCAGGCTTTCTTCGCCGGAAGCGAGCGCGACGATTCCTGCGACGAAGGTGGGATAGTCCTGCGGAAGGATGGTCTCTTGCAGGCCCTTGAGGGCGATGGCCTTGTCCGGAAGGTGGTGAAGATCCAGGGCGGCCTGGTTGATATTCAGGATCCGGACACGGCGGACGCATTGCTCCACATCTTCAGGATGCTGCTCGAAATGGGTTCCCAGGTCCTTGATGCCGCGATCATGCAGCCGGTCGATGAAGGCCTTGACCCCGGAGAGATCTTCCTCCCACATGGGCACGGGCGACTTCTCGAACAGGGCGCGGTACCGCGCCTCTGTTGTTTCCAGCCGCCGCTCGGCCCGGACCAGGGGGGAAGGGTCCAGGCAGGAACCCAGCGTAACGACGGCGCCACGGTGATCCAGGAGTTGAAGGCGCAGGTCGATGGGGATGGCCCTGCCGCTCTTGCCGACGAGGTGGAAGGGTACGGAGTTTCCCATCATGTCCGGTTCCGCGGGGATCGGCAGGGGGGACCGGAAAAGGTCGGCCGTCGACAGGGAAAGGATTTCCTCCCGGGTGTACCCGCTCAGGGTGCAGAAATGATCGTTGACGAAGAGAATAGAGCCATCCGCCGAGGCGATGAATAAACCCTCACGGGATTGCCGGACAATGAGTTCCAGCAGCGACCGGTCCAGCTCCGCCATATTGCACCCCATCATGCTCAACCCCTCCCTCACCTTTTGTACGCCAGTATCGTGCTGGAAATCAAGAGAAACCCCGGTCAACGCCACCAATAGTCATTTCGGGTCGGGTAATACCGACGGACAGGGAGGAATTTAATTACTGACAAAAAATTAACAAAAGCGTCCCGCTCCCTTGACTTCCCGCTGTCGCTCTGACGATTTTCTCCTGCGGAACAGGTATGTTAGCCTTCACTCCGACATTCACCGGGACGAAAGTGACGACCCCATGATCGCCGACAACAGCCAACGCCGCACCCCGTTGCTGCGGGATTTCCCGGCGCCGGGCCTCGCAGCCTGGCGGGCCGAGGTGGAGCGCCTGCTCAAGGGGGCTCCCTTCGAGAAGGCCATGCTGACGCGGACCCTCGAGGGCATCACCCTCCAGCCCATGCCCACCGCGGCCGACACGGCTGATCTGCCCTGGCTGGATACGGTGCCGGGGCAGGTTCCCTACGTGCGCGGCGGCCGTCCCCGGGGCTATCACCAGGCGCCCTGGCTGGTGGCCCAGGAGATCCCCCTGCCCGTTCCCGCGGAGTTCAACGCCGCCTTGCGCCGTGACCTGGAGCGGGGCCAGACCGCGGTGAACCTGGTCCTCGACGAGGCGGGGCAGGCCGGGTGCGACCCCCTGGCCGGGCCCTGCGGCGCGGTGGGTGTCGGCGGAACCTCGGTTGCGGACCTGGAGGATCTCCAGGTCTGCCTGGAGGGCGTCGACCTGCGACGCACCCCGGTGATGATCGACGCGGGCGCGGCGGCCCTGCCACTGGCGGCCATGCTGGCGTCGATGTGGGAGAAGGCGGGGGTGGATGCCGGCGAGGCTGCCGGTTGCCTGGGTTGCGATCCGGTTTCCGGTCTGGCGCGCCTGGGCCGGTTGCCGGTGCCCATGGCGGTGCTCTACGACCAGCTTGCGGTGTTGACCGGGTGGGCGCAGGACATGCCGGGGGTGCGCACCCTTCCCGTCCGCGAAACGGTGTGGCACGAGGGCGGCGCCGACCACGCCCTGTCCCTGGGGCTGACCCTGGCCGGGGCCCTGCATGCATTGCGGGAGATGGAGAACCGCGGCGCCACGCTCCGGGAGACCGTCCGCCGGATCCACTTCCACCTGACGGTGGACACCGATTTCTTCATGTCCCTGGCCAAGCTGCGGGCCCTGCGCCTGCTGTGGAGCGGCGTCCAGCAGACCGCGGGTCTCGAACCTGCGCCCGCCTGGATCCACGCCCGCACCAGCCGGCGCATGATGTCCGCCAACGAGCCCTATCCCAACATGCTGCGGGTGACCACCGCCGCCATGGCGGCGGTGCTTGCGGGCGCCGACAGCCTGGACACCGCGCCCTTCGATGCGGCCGTGGGCCTGCCCGACGGGTTCGGCCGCCGCATCGCCCGCAACGTCCAGCTCATCCTGGCCCACGAATGCCGCCTGGACCATGTGGCCGACCCCGCCGGCGGGGCCTGGCATCCCGAAAGACTCACCGCCGATGTGGCGGCCCGCGCCTGGGAGCACGTCCAGGCCGTGGAGAAGGCCGGCGGCATCGTGGCCGCCCTGCAAAGCGGCCTGGTGCAGGAACTGATCGCCGCCGCCGCCGAACGGCGCCGCCGGAACCTGGCGGTGGGCAAACAGGTGATGGTGGGTGTGAACCGCTTCTGCGATCCGCAGGCCGAGCCGCCGGAGCCGCGGCGCATCGATCCTGTCCGGCTGGAGGCCGACCGCAAGGTGGAACTGGACGGGCGCGCTCCCTGGGGCAGCGGCCTGGGGGCCGGCTTCTCGGGGCTGATGAACGCCGTGGCCACCGGCGCGCGGATCTCCGCCCTGGTCGACGGTCGGCCGGACGGCGTGGAGGTCCTCGCCATCCCGCCGCGCCGGGACGCCGCACCCTTCGAGGCCATCCGCGAACAGGTCCGCCAGGCGGGCGACGGTCCGGCGACGCGCGTGTGCTGCGTCTGCCTGGGCGATCCCGCCCGCTACATGCCCCGCCTGGATTTCGTGCGCGGTTTCTTCACCGCCGGCGGGTTCACCGTCCTGGCCGAGGGCTTTGTATCCAGCGCCGCCGAGGCCGCGGACATGGCGTCCCGGGCCCACGCCGGCATCCTGGTCATCGTGGGCGAGGATGCGACCTACGCCGATCTTGCGGCGCCGGCGGCCCGCCTGCTCAAGGATCTGGTTCCTGCGCCGCGGGTGATCCTGGCCGGACGGCCCGGCGACCTGGAGCAGGAGCTGGCCAGGGCCGGGGTGGACGAGTTCCTCCAGGCCCGCAGCGACATGCTGGATGTCCTGGGACGACTGGCCGGCAACACGGAGGTGTCCTCATGAGCGCCCTGCCCGATTTCGGCGCCCTCGATTTCGCACAGCTGGTCCGCAGCACGGAACCCGGCGCCAAGGCTGAACCGGTGAGCGCGCCGGTCTGGAAGACCAACGAGCAGATCGACGTCATGCCCGTCTACACGGCCGCGGACGTGGCCGATTGCGAGCACCTGGACTACGTGGCGGGCTTGCCGCCGTTCCTGCGGGGCCCCTATGCCTCCATGTACGTGACCCGGCCCTGGACGGTGCGCCAGTACGCGGGGTTCTCCACCGCCGAGGAGTCCAACGCCTTCTACCGCCGCAACCTCGCGGCGGGCCAGAAGGGCCTGTCGGTGGCCTTCGACCTGGCCACCCACCGCGGCTACGACAGCGACCACGAACGGGTGGTCGGCGACGTGGGCAAGGCTGGCGTGGCCATCGATTCGGTCGAGGACATGAAGATCCTCTTCGACGGCATCCCCCTGGACCGGATGTCCGTATCCATGACCATGAACGGCGCGGTCCTGCCGATCATGGCCTTCTACATCACCGCCGCCCTGGAGCAGGGGGCCAAGCCGGAGCAGCTGGCCGGCACCATCCAGAACGACATCCTCAAGGAGTACATGGTCCGCAACACCTACATCTATCCGCCCGAGTTCAGCATGCGGATCATCGCCGACATCTTCGCCTACACCGCGGCCAACATGCCGAAGTTCAACAGCATCAGCATCAGCGGCTACCATATGCAGGAAGCCGGGGCCACCGCCGACCTGGAACTGGCCTACACCCTGGCCGACGGCCTGGAGTACGTGCGCACCGGGCTGAAGGCGGGGCTGAAGATCGACGACTTCGCGCCCCGGCTGTCGTTCTTCTGGGCCGAGGGCACCAACTACTTCATGGAGATGGCCAAGCTGCGCGCCGGGCGCATGCTGTGGGCCAAGATCATCAGGCAGTTCGAGCCGCGGAACCCCAAGTCCATGGCCCTGCGCACCCATTCGCAGACCAGCGGCTGGTCCCTGGCCGAGCAGGATCCGTTCAACAACGTGGCGCGCACCTGCGTCGAGGCCATGGCCGCCGCCCTGGGTGGGACCCAGTCCCTGCACACCAACGCCCTGGACGAGGCCATCGCCCTGCCCACCGACTTCTCGGCGCGCATCGCCCGCAACACGCAGCTGTATCTGCAGAACGAGACGGGGATCTGCCGGACGGTCGACCCGTGGGGCGGTTCCTGGTATCTTGAGAACCTGACCGACGCCCTGATGCGCCGGGCCTGGGATCACATCCAGGAGGTCGAGGAGCATGGCGGCATGGCCGCGGCCATCGGCAAGGGGCTACCCAAGATGCGCATCGAGGAGGCGGCCGCCCGTCGCCAGGCCCGCATCGATTCGGGCCAGGAGGTGATCGTCGGAGTCAACCGCTACCGCCTGGAGCAGGAGGAACCCCTGGAGATCCTGGAGGTGGACAACACGGAGGTCCGCCGCCGGCAGATCGCCCGCCTCGAGGAATTGCGCCGTACGCGGGACGAGGCCGCGGTGACGGAGGCGCTGGACGCGCTGACGGCCTGCGCCGCCACCGGCGACGGCAACCTGCTGGAACTGTCGGTGGCCGCGGCCAGGGTCCGCGCCACCCTGGGCGAGATCTCCCTGGCCCTGGAGAAGTTCGCCGGCCGCCACAAGGCAGAGATCCGCACCATCAGCGGCGTGTACAAGGCCGAATTCGGAAAGGACGACGAGATCGCACGCATCGACGAGATGATCAGGGCCTTCGCGAAGCACGAGGGCCGCCGCCCGCGCATCCTGGTGGCCAAGATGGGCCAGGACGGCCACGACCGCGGGGCCAAGGTGGTCGCCACGGCGTTCGCCGACCTGGGCTTCGACGTGGACGTGGGGCCCCTGTTCCAGACCCCGGCCGAGACCGCACGCCAGGCCGTGGAGAACGACGTGCACATCATCGGCATGTCCTCCCTGGCCGCCGGCCACAAGACCCTGCTGCCCCAACTCGTGGCAGAGCTGGAGAAGCTCGGCCGCCAGGACATCATGATCATCTGCGGCGGCGTGATCCCGGCCCAGGACTACGAGTACCTCTACGAGCACGGCGCCGCGGCCGTGTTCGGCCCGGGCACGGTGATCCCGGTGGCGGCCGAGAAGCTGCTGGGGGAGCTGATGGAACGGTTGGGGATCACTCCCGAGTGAACAGGGCCCAAGCCTCATTTGGCATGGTAAATGCATATGAAAGCCCGATTTCATCAGGTTGGGCCGGATGATTCTTCAAATGCTTCCGCAACAGGCCAGGCCGTCGTTTCTTGCTCTGTGAAGTAAAGGAGTTGACCATGTGTGGCCGTCAGGATGTGGTGTGGAAGGTATTGGGATGGGGAATGATCCTGGGCGTGGCCCTTCTAGCGTCCGGATGCGGCGGAGGGGATGACCCGGCGTCGCCACCGAACACGCAGGCCACCGGCACCATCGTCATCGATCCGGCGCCCGACAGTATCGACGCGCCCTGGACCCTGACCGCACCGGACGGGGGAACCCGCACCGGCGCCGGGGACATGACGCTGGCCAACATGGCGGTCGGCACCTACGCCATCACCTGGGAAGCGGTCACGGGCTGGAATACGCCCGACGAGGGTGAGGCGACCCTGACCGAAGGCGGCACCATCACCCTGAGCTGCACCTACACCGAAGAGGCCGTCACCACCGGCAGCATCATCGTCAGTCCCATTCCCGACACCATCGACGCCCCCTGGACCCTCATGGGTCCCGGGGGAGTATCCCAGACCGGAACCGGCAAGCAGGGCCTGGTCGATATGCCCGCGGGCAGCTACACGGTGACCTGGGGTTGGCTGGAAAACTGGATCACGCCTG
>JALUJS010000130.1 GCA_027056825.1 Candidatus Krumholzibacteriia bacterium
GTTCCGCTCCGGCGATGAGGGCGTTCAGCGCGGCGGCCAGGCCGCCCACGGTGGGATGCTCGTAGACCAGCGAGGAAGGGAACTTCGTGCCGGGCAGGCCACGGCCCAGGCGCCGGACCAGGTCGAGCGCCATGAGGGAGTCCATGCCCAGGTCGAAGAAGGATACCGCAGCGGTCACCGAATCGCGAGGCACGTTGAGCACCGCGGCGACCTCGCGGCCGATGGTGTCGATGAGCATGTCCAGGCGCTCATCGGAAGCGGCTTCCAGCACCTCGGCCAAGGGGCCGGAGGCGCTTTCGCCACCCTCGGCGCCCGGAGCTTCGGCCTTGATGTCAGCGAGCAGGGGCTTGGGCCGCTGGCTCTCCACCAGGGGCTTGAACACCTCCCACTTCACGTCCGCCATCACGCCCGAACGGCCCGCCGCAGCCAGGGCTTCCAGGCCGTCCAACGCCGCCTCCGGCGGCAACAGGCGCAGACCGCGGCTCTCCAGCCACGAACCCGCGTCCTCGGCCGCCGCCATCCCGCCGCCGGCGATGGGACCGAAGTCCACCGCCACGCCCGCCAGACCGTCGGCCCGACGGCGCGCCACCAGCGCGTCCAGGAACGCGTTGGCCGCCGCGTAATGGCCCTGGCTGTGCCCGCCCCACACTGCGGAGATCGAACCGAAGCACACGAACAGCGACAGATCCAGGCCCCGCTCCCGCGTCAGACGGTCCAGCAGCCAACCGCCGACCACCTTCCCCGACAGCACCTTCTGCAGCCGCGGCCGGTCGATCTGCTCCAGCGGCGTGACATCCGAGACGCCCGCCGCGTGCACCACGCCCGTCAGCGGCGGCAGGTCCGACGCCGCGATCCTGTCCAGCAGCTCCCGCACCGACTGCTCATCGCCGACATCCGCGCACATCGCCTCGACGCGATGACCCTGCTCCCGCAGTTCGGCCAGCACCTGCTGCGCCTGGTCGCCGGGCTCGCGGCGGCTGGTCAGCACCAGCGCACCGGCCCCGCGCGCGGCCAGCCGCCGCGCCGCGGCCAGGCCCAACGCGCCCAGCCCGCCGGTGATCAGGATCGTCCCCGAACCCTCCAGGTCCAGCCGCGAGGGCAACGACCGCGCATCCAGCGGCCGCAACCGCGCCACATGGCGCAGGCCGCCCCGCAACGCGGTCAAATCCTCGCCGTCGTCGGCTGTCAGCACCGACAGCAACCGCGCCGCCTCGCCGGCATCGCCGGCCGGATCCAGGTCCACCAGGCCGCCCCACAGCTCCGGATGCTCGGCGCCGATGACCTTGCCCAGACCCCACAACGGCGCCTGCACGGGCTCCACCGGATCACCCTCGCGCACGCCCTGGGCGCCGCGGGTCACCAGCCACAGCCGCGCGCGGCTCCCGCCGGTGATCAGCTTCCGGGCCACATCCAGCGCGCCCATCAGGCCGGCCTGCTGCGCCTGGTGCAGGTCCTGGACGCTTGCGGCCACAGGCGCGTCCAGCGCACCCAGGAAGACCACGTGGTCGGCGGCCATGAGGTCCGCTTCTTCGGCCGTGGCGGCCAGGTCGCACACCGCTCCGGTGTCGGTCAGGACCTGGCGCAGCTCCGCGCCCAGCCCCCCGCTCGCGCCCATGACCAGCCAGCGGCCGGAAACCGAGGCCGCTTGCGCGGGCAAACCGGACTCCCGCCAGTCGATCCTGTACAGGCGCCGGTCGAGCAGGCTACCGGACGCGGGAAGGGATTCCTGCACCTCGATCCAGTAGCGTTCGCGGGCGAAGGGATAGCCGGGCAGATCCACGAGGCGTCGGCCTTCCCACGCCGGGCCGAACCAGGCGGAGAAGTCGAAGTCCGCGCCGCAGGCGTAGAGCCCGGCCACGGCGGCGCCGATCTCCGGCAGGTCCGGCTCGTCGCGGCGCAGCGAACCCAGCCACACCGGCTCGACCGTCTCCTGCCCCGACGCCGTCCGCTCCGGCCAGCACTGCCGCGCCATGGTCACCAGCACCGGGTGCGGCCCGATCTCCAGCACCGCGTCCACGCCCTGGTCGGCCAGCTGTGCCACGCTCTGGCGATAACGCACCGCGTTACGGATGTGCTCCACCCAGTAACCCGCCTCGTAGACGTGGCCCTGCGCAAGCACCTCACCCGTCAGATTGCTCACCACCGGGATCGCCAGGGGAGCGAACGTCAGCTGCGACGCGAACTCCCCGAACGCATCGAGGATCGGTTCCATCAACGCGCTGTGGAACGCGTGCGAGGTCTTCAGCACCGTGCACTTGCAACCGGCCGCCTCCAGCTCCGCCGCCGCCTTCTCCACCGCCTCGCCCGGACCGCTCAGCACCGTCTCCAGGCCGTTGTACGCGGCCACCGACAACGCGGGGTCCGCCGCCGCGGCGGCCTCCACCTGCTCGGTCGTCCCGCGCACCGACACCATCTTCCCGCCCGCGGGCAGCGACCCCATCAAGCGGCCCCGCTCGGCGATCAGGCGCATCCCGTCCTCGGGACTGAACGCTCCGGCCACGCACGCGGCGGAGATCTCGCCCACGCTGTGACCCAGCACCACCGACGGCGTGATCCCCCAGCTCTGCCACAGCTCAGCCAGCGCCACCTCCAGCGCGTACAGCGCTGGCTGCGTCCAGGCCGTGTGCCGCAGACGGTCGGCGTCCTCGCCGAACATCACTTCCAGCAGGGGCGGCTCGCCCTCCGGCCGTGATGCGTCGAACGCCCCGGTGCAACGGTCCAGCATCTGGCGGAAGACCGGCTCGTGCTCATACAGCTCGCGCCCCATGCCCGGGTACTGCGCACCCTGGCCCGTGAACGCGAACGCCACCCGGGCCGCGCGACCGGCGCCGGGCACGGAGCCCACCTGGACGCCCAACTCGGAAGTGTCCTCTGACAGGGCGGCCAGCCCGGCCATCATATCACCGGGTTCGGCGACGACCACGCAGGCGCGATGGTCCAGCCGGCTCCGGTGTTCGGCGGCGGTCCAACACACGTCACAGGGATCCAGATCCGGTGCCCCGGCCAGGAACTCGCGGTAGGCCACCGCCAGCCGCCGCACGCCGTCGGGGTCGGCGGCCGTCAGCGGCAGCAGGCAGGGACCGGTTTCCAGCCCGGGGCCGGGCTCGGTCTGTTCCTGGGGTTGCGGCGCCTCGGCCACCACCAGGTGGGCGTTGGTTCCGCTGACCCCGAAACCGCTGACCCCGGCGATCCGCGGCTTGTCGCCCGGCTCCCAGGCCACCGGCTCGGTGGTGATCCGCAACGGCAGCTCGTCCCACGGGATGTGCGGGCTCGGCTCCTTGACGTGCAGGTGGCGCGGCAGACGGCCGTGCCGCAGCGACAGCACCACCTTGATCAGCGACGCCATGCCCGCGGCCGCCTCCAGGTGACCCACGTTGGTCTTCACCGAACCGATCAGCAGCGGATGCTCCGCGTCGTGGCCTTCGCCCAGCGCCGCCGCGGCGGCCTGCACCTCGATGGGATCGCCCAGGCTCGTGCCCGTGCCGTGGGCCTCCAGGTAATCGACATCCGCGGGCGTCACTTCGGCGCGCGCCAGGGCCTCGCGGATCACCCGCTCCTGGCTCGGCCCGTTGGGCACCGTCAGGCCGCTGCTGCGGCCGTCCTGGTTCACCGCCGAACCCTTGATCACCGCCAGGATGCGGTCGCCGTCCCGCTCGGCGTCGCTCAGGCGCTTCAGCACCACCACGCCGCAGCCCTCGCCGCGGCCGTAGCCGTCGGCGGAGGCGTCGAAGGTCTTGCAGCGTCCGTCCGCGGCCAGCATGCGCGCGCTGCAGGTGGCCACCATGCCGGCCGGATCGAGGATCAGGTTCACGCCCCCGGCCAGGGCCAGGTTGGCCTCGCCCCGCTGCAGGCAGGTCACCGCGTGGTGAACCGCGACCAGCGAGGAGCTGCAGGCGGTGTCCACGGCCAGGGAAGGCCCCTGGAAACCGTACACGTAGGACAGACGGCCGGGCGCGGCGTTGGGAGCGTTGCCGGTGATGAAGTACGGGCCCAGGCCCCCGCCGCCGGTCTTGATCAGGCTGGCGTAGTCGCTGAAGGTGATCCCCACGTACACCGCGGTGCGCGAGCCGTCCAGCGCGTCCGGAACCAGCCCGGCGTTCTCCAGGGCCAGCCACGACTGTTCCAGCAGCAGGCGGTGCTGCGGATCGATGGTGACCGCTTCGCGCGGCGAGATGCCGAAGAAGCGCGGGTCGAACTTGTCCACGTCGTCGATGAACCCGGCGCTGCGCGTGTACATCTTGCCGGGGACATCGGGGTCAGGATCGTACCAGGCGTCCACGTCCCAGCGATCGGCGGGAATCTCCCGCACCCCGTCGCCGCCCTCGTCCAGCAGGCGCCAGAAGGCCTCGGCGTCGGGCGCGCCGGGAAAGCGGCAGCTCAGGCCGATCACGGCCACCGGCTCGTCCGCGCCGCCCTCGAGCACCACGGTGGTCTTGCTGACCTCGGACAGGGAGAGGACCTCGGCCAGGATGTAGTCGGCGGCCGCTTCCAGGTTGGGCTGGTCCATGACCAGGGTCGCCGGCAGACGGCGCCCCAGGGCCTTTTCCAGCCGGTTGCGGAACTCCACGGCCATGATGGAGTCCATGCCCAGGTCGAAGAACCCGGTGCGGGGATCGATCTCGCCGGGATCCTGGCGGAGCACGCCGGCCAGGATCTCCACCACCGCTTTCAGCAGCAGGTCACGACGCTCGGCCTGCGGCGCCGCGGCCAGGGATTTCGCCAGGGCCGAAGGTTCGCCGCCTCCGGCGGGGGCCTTGTCCTCGGCGACGGCCATGTCAGCGAGCAGGGGCTTGGGCCGCTGGCTCTCCACCAGGGGCTTGAACACCTCCCAC
>JALUJS010000131.1 GCA_027056825.1 Candidatus Krumholzibacteriia bacterium
ATCAGGTTCACCTGCAGGGTGCGGGTCCAGGCGGCCAGCCAGACCTCCTGCGCGGTGTCCAGCGGAGCGTGCCGCTCGTAGATCCCGGCGTTGTTGACCACGATATCCAGGCCGCCCAGGGCGGCCGCGGCGCGGTCGGCCAGGTCGCCCGCCGCCACCGGATCGGCCAGGTCCGCAGCCAGGACCAGGTGGCCGCCACCGGGCAGTGAGCGCGCGAGTTCTTCCGCGGTCGGGGTCTCAACGCGGCAATGGACCGCCACCACGGCGCCGGACTTCGCCAGCCGATGTGCGATGGCCGCCCCGATGCCGCGGCTGCCCCCGGTGACCAGGGCCTTTTTCCCTGCAAGCTCCATGTCCCTTCCTGTCATCCGTTCCACCTCCGACGATCCGATCGCGTGACCGGTATGGGAATCCCCGGCATCCCCGGCACCCCCGCCGGCCCGTCCGCACCGGCGGCATCCTAGCATATTGACATAGTGGAGGGAATGAACCCGTTCCGGCGGAAAAACCTGTCGCCGGGCCCTTGCGGACCCGGCGACAGGAAACAGATGGTCTGGAAAGAGCAGCCTATTTCACCAGGACCATCTTGTGCTGAACGACCCCATCGGCGGTGATCAGGCGCGCGAAGTACACGCCGCTGCCCACGGTACGGCCGCGGTTGTCGGTCCCGTCCCAGATGGCGCTGCCCGGTCCGGCCGGGAGGGTGTCCTCGAGCAGGAGCCGCACCAGGCGCCCGTGGATGTCGTACACCCCCAGGCTCACCCTGCCGGCCACGGGCAGATCGAAGCTGACCCTGGTCAGGGGATTGAACGGGTTGGGATAATTCCCCAGGGTGGCCGCGTCGGCCACCGGCAATCCGGACGGGGTGGCGCTGTCGCGCAGGCCCCAGATCTCGATGTCGTCGATGTTCCAGCCGCAGTACCGCCAGCTGCCGTCGGTGGTTCCCATGACCCAGGCCAGGTAGACCGTCGCCTGGTCGTCGGCCACCGCACTGATGTCGTAGGACACCTGCGTCCAGGCGCCGTCGCTGATGGTCACCCCGTTGGCCCAGACGGTGGTGAAGTTCACACCGTCGTTGCTGACCTCGAAGGAGGCGTGGTCGTAGCTGGGCTGCTCGACCCCCAGCCACCGCTGGAACTTCACGGTCACACCGGTGATCCCGCTCAGGTCGATGGGACCGGAGATGAGCCGGCGCTCGGGCAGGTTGTTCTCGTAATCCCCGGCCAGGTTGTAGCCCAGCACGTTGCTGCCCGTAAAGCCGCTGGTCGGATCGGGGTCGCCGTATTCGCCTCCCCCTCCCTGGGGCACGCCGAATTCCCAGCCGGATTCCATGGTCCAGCCCGGATCCGTATCCAGCGGGAAGGAAAGCACCAGTTCGGGCTGGCCGACGGTCAGCTGCAGAGGCCTGGTGGTGTCGCCCGCCCCGTCGGTCAGGTTCAGGAAGCTGATGGTTCCGGTGTAGGTGCCGTTGCCCAGGGACGAGGCGGCGGGGCCGATGGCCACATCCACGGTGGTCGATGCGCCCGCGGCCAGGGTGCCGGAGCCGCCGGTCACCACGGCCCAGGGCACGTCCACGCTGACCTGGTAGTCGATGGCGAAGGCGTTCCCGTTGACCAGGGTGTAGGTCTCGGACGCCGGGGTGAAGGGACCGCCGGCATCACCGGCGGAGACCAGGCCGGTCATCGGGGTCACGGTGAAGGGCGCGGCGTTGGGATCGAAGGTGTCGATGCCCAGGGGCGCGGTGCCCAGGGGGTCGAGCCATTGGGCCAGGCCGGACCAGGATACCGAGAAACGCCCGTACCAGTCGGACAGGTCGTTCCCGCAGGCCGCGTAGCCCCCGTGCAACTGGCCAACGATGCGGTGATCGGGATTGAACAGCGGCGAGCCGGAGGAGCCGGGCTCGGTGGTGCCCACGTCCCAGTCGGTGATCCGGATGTGGGTTCCGTCACCAGGGACGGCCGTGTCCAGATAGGTTGTCGTACTGGTGGGATCGTACTCGAAACTGATGCTCTTCTCGTCGGTGTTGGGGTGATGGATGGCCGTGGCGGAGGACGGGTCGTCGGTGCCGCGATACCAGCCGGCGAAGGTCACGTTCCAGGCCGGGTCCGGATCATTGTCCAGCCTGACGAGGCAGAAATCCGAGGTGCTGGAGGAGGCGAGGTAGGTCGCCCCGCTCTGGTTGTCCGCCAGGCTACCGCCGCTCTGGGCCCCGCAGGTGGGGCTTTCGAAGTTCCAGTACACCACCATGGTCGGGGCGTTGCCGGCGTCGATGCCGCAGTGGTTGGCGGTCAGGAAGTAGGGCGTCTGATCCTCGGCGGTGTTGTTGATCATGGCGCCGGAGCAGGTCCAGTTGCCGTTGAGGGTGTAGACGGCCACCGAGGCGATCTCGGCCCGCCAGGGATCGCCCTCGGGGCAGACCACGTCCACGTTGCACGTCCCGGCCTTGTCCGCAAGGTCCTCGCCGAAGAAACGGTAACCCTTGTTGATGGACTGCAACTCCAACTGGTAGTCGCCGATCGCCGCGCGCGGCAGCAGCAGCTCGACGGTGATGTCGTCGGCCGGCACCACCGGTGTCCACAGCTGGCCGTGGGCCTCGTTGTTCCGCTCGGTGAAAACCCAGATCATGTCCGGTTCCCGGCGCAGGGCGGGGTCGGACGCGTAGACGGCCAGGCGCCCGCCCTTGGGCATGCGGTAGCGCGAGAAACCAAGGTTGATGGAGAGGGCCCCGGGGGCGACGATCCGTTGCCGCCACAGGACCCAGCGCTCGTCCACATCCTGCCACGTCCCGTCGGTATCAGGGGTCAGGGCAAAGTCCTCGGACACGGCGAACCGCACCGGGGCATCCTCCTTGGCGCGCTCGAGGTCGGCCGCCTTCTCCGCTGCGATATCCACCGGCTGCGTGCGCAGCACCGGCACCGCAGCGGCGTCCAGCCCCAGGTAATCCGCGGCGGACCCCTCGATGCGGTCAGGCAGGACGATCGCCCCCGCGGACGCCGCAATACTCGCCGCGGCGATCACCAGGGCGATGGTTACCAACAGGCTTTGCAAATGTCGTGAACCAGCATGCATGGAACTCCCCTAACATTTTCTAGTGCTGAACCCCCACCGGACACGGTCCGGAAATTCTCTGCATTATTGTACCCGATTTCGGGCTGAAAACCAAGGATTTTGATTATTAATCCTATCATTCTAGATATATGGAATGATTCTTAAGTGCTATTTTCCATGATCTTACAAGAACAAATATTAACGGGTGACCTCTTAATTTGATAAAAGGTCACCCACAATAATGGCAGGGGTCCGGTATCAGAACCCGGCCTTGGCCGTCTTCCTCTTGGCCTCCGGACCCTGGGCCACGGCCCAGGCCTCGGACTGGATGGCGGGGAATCCCTTGCCCTTGTCCCTCATGGCCATCACGCGGTACATGGAGTACCCGTAGTGGTCGCGGATGAAGATCAGGTTGGCCAGGTTCAGCATGTCCCTGTCGGTGAGCGGAGCGGTGGCCCAGGCGTCGGGCTGCTCTTCGGGAAACTTGTCCAGGATCGGCTGGTATACCGCGCTGGGTACGAACCCGCGGACCTCGACGTGGAAAAGGTCGGTTCCCACGCCGTACTTCCGGAGCAGGTCCCCCCACTTGGCGCCATCGTAACGGGCCTGGGCCAGCACCATGGGATCGACGCCGGCCTTGCGGGCCACCATATACGCCACCGGGACCTCGTCGGTCCGCGTCAGGTAGGAAGCGACTTCCTGGACCTCCGCGGGATCCGCCTGGAAGTACTCCGAGACGCCCTGCAGGTAGGCCTTGAAGTCGGGAACCGCCGACTGGGCGCTGGCGACCATGGTCACCATCGCCAGGATCATCATCACCAGGAACGCCGAAATGAATTTCTGCATGACCAACTCCTTTGTTTGCCCGGGATCTGCCAGGAATGTGCCATGGAGTTGATCGGCCGGAATCCGGCTCCATTGAGGGAATTCGCCGCCCCGGACGGAAACCCGGGGACACCGTGCGATGCAGGACGGCAATATCGGCCGCCGACCGCGTGCAGGATGCACGGCCGGAAACGGGTACCAGGAAGCCGGCGGCACACACCGCCGGCTTCATCCTGTTAACGCGGCCAGGCCGCCAGTTGCTCAACCGTTGGCGGCCTTGATCTTGTTCAGGGCCGAGCCGGCCTTGAACCAGGAGATCTGCTCCTCGGTCATGGTGTGGGCCACCTCGAAGGTGTCGGTGGACCCGTCGGCGTGGGTCAGGGTCACCTGGAGGTTGCGGCCCGGGGCCAGTTCCGCCAGCGGGAAGATGGCCACACGGTCGTCCTCCTGCACCTTGTCGTAGTCGGCCGGGTCGGTGAAGGTCAGCGGCAGGATGCCCTGCTTCTTCAGGTTGGTCTCGTGGATGCGCGCGAAGCTGCGTACGATCACCGCCGCGCAGCCCAGGTGCCGGGGCTCCATGGCCGCGTGCTCGCGGGACGAGCCCTCGCCGTAGTTCTCGTCGCCCACGATGACCCAGCGCCTGCCCGCGGCCTTGTAGGCCCGCGCGGTGGCCGGGACCTCGCCGTACCCGCCGGTCAACTGGTTCTTGACGCTGTTGGTCTTGGCGTTGAAGGCGTTGACCGCCCCGATGAGCATGTTGTTGCTGATGTTGTCGAGGTGGCCGCGGTACTTCAGCCACGGGCCGGCCATGGAGATGTGGTCGGTGGTGCACTTGCCCAGGGCCTTGATCAGGACCGGCAGATCGCGGAAATCCTCGCCGTCCCAAGGGCTGA
>JALUJS010000132.1 GCA_027056825.1 Candidatus Krumholzibacteriia bacterium
CAGCGAGGCCTACTTCCTGGACAAGGAGATCCTGGCTCCCTACGGCGGGACCGACCATATCAAGCCGTGGGGTTTCTATTCCCTGGCCCAGGCCAAGGTCACCCGCACCCTGGAACTGGGCGCCCGCTACGGCTGGTACGAGCCGGAGGCCCGCCCCGACGCCTGTGCGGGTGACGCCCCGTTCACCGCCGACCAGGTGGTGGCCGCCGACAGCCCGAACCGCTGGATGGTCAGCGGCTGGGTGACCTGGTGGCAGAGCCCCTTCGTGAAATTCCGCGCCGGCTACTCCCACGAGAGCGGAGACGAGACCGGACCCGACATCGACACGGTGGCCTTCCAGATGGTCTTCGCCGCCGGACCCCACAAGCACGAGCGCTACTAGGAGGTGCCGTCGTGAAGAAGCTCATTCTTTCCTTCCTGTTGCTTACCCTGACCGCCGGCGTCGCCCAGGGCGCCATGGCCGACCGCAAGCTGCGCGTCGTGACCACCCTGCCCGACTACCGGGTCCTGGCCCAGGCCATCGGCGGGGACCGCATCTCTGCCGAAGCCATCGTGCGCGGCGACCAGGACGCCCACTTCATCCGCCCCAAGCCCTCGTTCGTGACCATGGTCAAGCGGGCCGACGTCCTGATCGCCACCGGCCTGGACCTGGAGCTGTGGCTGCCCACGGTGGTCAACAAGTCCGGCAACACCAGGGTGCGCAGCGGGCAGCCAGGCTACGTGGCCGCCGCCCAGGGCGTGACCCTGCGGGAAAAACCGGCGGTCATGTCCCGCTCCGAGGGCGGCGTGCACATCTACGGCAATCCCCACTTCACCAGCGACCCCATCGCCATGAAGACCGTGATCCGCAACATCACCACCGGGTTGATCACCAACGACCCGGCCGGCAGGGACATCTACCTCGCCAATCGCGACGCCCTGCTGGACCGCATGGACCGCAGCCTGTTCGGGGACGAGCTGGTGGAGCTCCTCGGCGGGGAGACCCTCTGCGGGATGGCCGCAGGGGGCACCCTGATCGACTTCCTGCGCGACCACGACTACCAGGGCTCCCCCCTGCTGGAGCGGCTGGGCGGATGGATGGGCCGGATGCTGCCCCTGCGGGGAACCGGGATCGTCACCTACCACCGCAACTGGGTCTACTTCCAGCACCTGTTCGGCCTGGTGGACGAAGGCACCATCGAACCCAAGCCCGGCATCCCGCCCTCGGCCCGGCACGTGGCCGAGCTCGTGGACCAGATGCGGGCCAAGGGGATCAAGCTGCTGATGGCGGCCAACTACTTCGACGAACAGAAGGTGCGCACCGTGGCCGGGCGCGTGGGCGCCGCGCCGGTCATCGTGCCCATGTACGTGGGCGGCGCCCCCGGTACGGACGACTACTTCAAGCTGGTGGACTACTGGGTTGACCACCTCCTGGAGGCCGCCCGGAACAAGGGGCTGCTCCCGGAGCAGGCCGCAGGTGGAGCCGCCCATGGGTGATTTCACGGGCTTCTTCCTCATCCAGATCGCCCTGATCGCGGTGGTGCTGGTCCTGCACACCTACATCGGTCTGCACGTGATCCGGCGCACCCTGATCTTCAGCGACCTGGTCCTTGACCAGCTGGCCGCCTTCGGGGCCATGGTGGGCATCGCCTTGGGCGTCCGGTACGGCAGCAGCGGTTCGTACTGGCTGTCCCTGGTGGCCGTGCTCATCGGTTCGGGATTGCTGGCGGCCGCCGATCCGCGGGACAAACGCATCCCGCGGGAGGCGGCCATCGGTATCCTCTACGCCCTGGCGCTGGTGGCCTCGCTGCTGTTGGGCGACAAGCTGAGCGGGGGCGGCGACTACGTCACCAAGACCCTGGCCGGGGCCATGCTGTGGGTCAGTTGGCCCCTGGTCATCGTCACCGCGGCGGTCTACATCGCCCTGGCCGTTTTCCACTATGTTTTCCGGGCGCGTTTCATCGCCCTGGCCGATCCCAACAGCGGACTGCGGCGCAGGCGCCTGTGGGATTTCCTCTTCTTCACCACCCAGGGGATCATCACCGTGCTCATCGTGCCCATCGCGGGGGTGCTGCTGGCCTACGCCTTCCTGATGATCCCCGCGGCCATCGCCGCCATGTTCACCCGCGGATGGTTCCGGGCCGTGGCCCTGGGCTGGAGCGTCGGGATCGTCGCCTGCGCCCTCGGGCTGGGTGCCTCCTACCGCTGGAACCTGCCCTATGGTCCCAGCCTGGTCCTGGCCATGGGCCTGTTCTTCCTGGTCGCCGTCCTGATCCGGTCGCTGCGGCCGGCCTCCCGGACCCCGGCCGAAGGAGCCGCGTCATGAGCGAATTCTTCAGCCTGCAAGGCCTCCCGCTGCTCGCCTGCCTTCTCATGACGGCCATCCTGGGCTACGTGGGGCTGCACGTCATCCGGCGCGAGGTGATCTTCATCGACATCGCGCTGGCCCAGATCGCGGTGGTGGGCGCCATCGCCGTTCATATCCTGCTCGGTGTCCACGAGGATTCCCTCGCGGCCAACGTGGCGGCCTTCGGATCCATCCTGGTGGCGGCAGCCTTCTTCGCCCTGGCCCGGCGCCGGATCCACCAGATCCCCCTGGAGGCGGTCATCGGCGTGACCTACGCCATCGCGGCCGCCGGCGCCCTGTTCCTGGTGGGCATCGCGCCGGGGGGGCACTCCCATGTGCAGGACATGCTGGCCGGGAGCATCCTGTGGGTGACCCGGGCGGACATCCTGGTCAGCGCCCCGATCCTGGCGGCCGCCGCTCTGGTGTTCTTCATCTTCCGGCGTCCGTTGCAGGCCATCAGCGAGGACTACGAGGGGGCCCGGGCGGCCGGGTACGCCGCCCTGCGCTGGGACTACCTGTTCTACGTCCTGGTGGGCGTGGTCATCACCACGGTGGTGCGCATGGGGGGCGTCGTCCTGGTCTTCTCCCTCCTGATCATCCCCCCGGTCATCGCCACCATGCTCGCGGAATCCTGGGCCGCGCGCCTGGCCGTCACCTGGGCCGTGGGTGCCGTGGCCGCTCTGGGAGGGCTGGGGTTCGCCTCCCTGCACGATTTTTCCGTAGGTCCCTCCATCGCGCTGGGACTGGGCATCCTGGTGGCGCTGACCGGGTTATGGCGGCGGTGGGGGAATGCGGGATGATCATTGGAAAAAGAGCGCCTCTTATTCTCGCATTTTTGGTATTATGGCACTGTCACATAGTGTATTCGCAGCCAAGGACGACATGCTATCCGGGGGGATCACCACAGTGACGTCGCATCGCCCGCAAGGATGACGCGGGCAGGCCCACTCAACGCCCCTCCGGCCGGGAATTCAGACACGATGATGCGCAGGTTTCTCGCCGCTTGCTCCTGCCTGCCGCCGCTAGCACCGGCGGTGGTCGTGTTGCTGTGCCTGGCGCCCGGCCCCGGTTCGGCCGCCACGGACCTGCCGGGACTGGACATCATGCCCACCGTGTGGCCCCAGAGTTGCCTGATCGAGACCGTGGATCCCTCCCTGCGGGAAGACCGCCGCGCCGACACCCCTCAGGGCATGCCCCTGCCCGACGCCCGGCAGGAACTGTTCGACGTGATCCACTACGGCCTGACCCTCGAGGTCATGCCCGACTACGGCTGGATCGGCGGACGGGTGAACGTGATCTTCAAGGCCGTCACCGAACCGGTCACCCAGGTTGTCCTGGACCTGAACGACCCCATGCTCTGCGTGGCCGTCACCATGGACTACCCCGCTCCGGACACGTTGTCGTACTCCCATGCGGACGACCTTCTGACCATCGAGCTGGGCCGGGAGATCCCGCCCGGCATGGTCGGCTCCATCCAGGTGGCCTTCCTCGGCCAGCCCCAGCCCGACGGGCTGTTCGGTTTCCGCACCGACACCAACGCGGCCGGGAACACCGTCCTGGCCACCGTGAGCGAACCCTGGAGCGCCCGCTCCTGGTGGCCCTGCAAGGACGACCCCCGGGACAAGGCCAGCTTCAGCACCCAGATCACGGTTCCAGACGGGATGACGCCCGTCTGCATCGGCGACCTGCTGCAGGTCCAGGGCGACACCTGGTCCTGGCTGGAAGTCGATCCGGTCTCCACCTACCACTACAGCCTGGCGGTGGCCGACTACACCGAGCTGGTGGACGACTACGTCGGCAGCGCCGGCAGCTTCCAGATCCACCACTACCTCTTCCCGGAAGACGCCCAGGACGCCGAGCTGGACTTCGCCGTCCTACCGGACATGCTGGATTTCTGCGGCGACCTCTTCGGACCCTATCCGTTCCCCGGCCAGAAGTACGGCATGGCCGAATGCGTGTGGGACGAGGCCATGGAGCACCCCACGGCCGTGACCTGGGGCGATGTCCTGGTCACCGGGGACGGGCAGTTCGAAACCATCATCATCCATGAGCTCGCCCACCAGTGGTTCGGCAACCTCATCACGCCGACGGACTGGTCCCAGATCTGGCTCAACGAGGGCTTCGCCACCTACTGCGAGGCCCTGTGGGCGGAGCACAAGTGGGGCTCCAGCGGACTCTACAACTTCATGGGCTCCCACAACTGGGGCTTCGGCTACGGCTGGGACACGCTGGTCAAGAATCCCGACGTGACCGACCCCGCCTACTACTTCAACCCCATCGCCTACAACAAGGGCGCCTGGGTGCTGCACATGCTGCGGCGCTGGGTCGGCGACGACGCCTTCTTCACCATCCTGCGCAATTACCTCGAGGATCCGGACCTGCGCTACGGCAACGCTACCTCCGCCGACTTCCAGCAACACTGCGAGGCCGTGACC
>JALUJS010000133.1 GCA_027056825.1 Candidatus Krumholzibacteriia bacterium
AGCGGCGCCGCCTGGGGCGATGTCGACAACGACGGGGACCCGGACCTGTATCTGGTCAACCAGACGTCGCCCAACCGCCTGCTGCGCAACGACGGCTTCATGTTCACCGACGTGACGTGCCCGGTGCTGGCCGATACCGGCCGGGGCATGGGCGCATCCTGGGCGGACTACGACAATGACGGCGACCTGGACATCTACCTGGCCAACCAGGGCGGTGCCAACAGGCTGCTGCGCAATGACGGGGGATACAACTTCTCTGACGCCACCACCGGGCCGCTGGGCGACGCCGGACCCGGCCAGGGGACGGCCTGGTCGGACTTCGACAACGACGGCGACCTGGACATCTACCTGATGAACGCCGGCACGAGCAACAAACTCTTCCGCAACGACATCAACAACGGCAACCACTGGGTGCAGTTCGAACTGCACGGAACCACCAGCAACGAACCCGCCATCGGCGCGGAGGTCCGGCTGGTCGCCCAGGGCGTGGCGCAATACCGCCAGCTGGGCACCATGGCGGGCTACTGCTCCCAGAACTCCTTCCGGTTGCACTTGGGTCTGGGCCAGGCGACCAACGTCGACACCCTCCAGATCCGCTGGCCGGCCCACGGGACCGAGACCCTCACCAACCTGGCCGCCGACCAGCTCCACGTGATCCGGCAGTACGCCTCGCTGTCGGCGGTCGATCCGGAAAGCATGCCGCGGGCCTTCGACCTGGCCCCGGCCTCTCCCAATCCCTTCAACCCGGCCACCACGCTCCGCTTCACGCTGACCCGGAGCGGCCCGGTGACCCTGGAGATCTTCGATGTGGCGGGGCGCCGCGTGCGCTCCCTCCTGACCGGCGAGCTCGACTCCGGCGAGCACCAGGCCGTCTGGCGCGGAGACGACGACAGCGGACGGGGGGTGGCCTCCGGAATCTACTTCGCGCACCTGCGGGCCGAGGGCCTGAGCAGGACCACCAAGCTGGTGCTCAACAAGTAGAGCGCCAGGACATCCTAACCGCGCGGGCCGCCCCGGTGGGCGGCCCGTCGGCATGTGCGGTGGCGCCGTTGCCAAGCCGGAGTGCTGCATATTTCCCGCCTGCAAATGAAAAGCGATGTCCCGGCCCCAGGGGCCCTGAAGGCGGGAAAAATCCAAAATATTCTTTATTTCCCCTTCCTCCTGTCGAAAAACCCCACAGCGAATTGGAAATCGAGGCAGGAACCAGGGATTGACACCGGCCTGAGTACCGGTGGGCTGCTCTCACAGCGGAGTGAATAGTGGATAGAACTCGCCCGGAGATGCGCATGCTGAATACCAAATCCGCAAGGCTGTCTTGCATGGCCGCCACCGCCCTGGCTTTGCTCCTGGCCGCGGCCGTCCCCGCGGCAGCCCAGACCTGGATGGCCACTGGCACCTACACCGGCGACGGCAACCCCGGCCATGCCATCACCGGCCTCGGCTTCCAGCCCGACTTGGTCATCATCAAGGACGAGGGCAACAACTCCGCCATCATCACCACCTCGGCCATGCCCGCGGGGTATGCCAAGCAGATGGACGCCAACACCTCCCTGACGGCCGACCTGGTTCTGAGCCTGGACGGCGACGGTTTCACCCTCGGTTCCCAACCCGCCACCAACAGCAACGGCCACGACTACCACTGGGTCGCCATGCGGGCTTTGCCCGATGTCATGGAAGTCGGTTCCTACACCGGCAACGGCAGCGGCTTCCGCAACATTACCCTGGGCCTCAGCGCCGGCGCCGCCATGATCATGCCCGCCGGGGGCTACGAATCCGTCTTCCATTCCCGAGTCATGGACACCGGGGAATCCTTCCCTCTGGACGGTTCCGGAAGCATCAGCAACGCCATCAGCTACCTGTTCGGGTCCTACATGGGACTGGGCAGCGACGATACCGTGAACAAGGACGGCGAAATCTACTACTACGCCGCCTGGACGACCGACAACGGCCTGGTCAAAGAGGATTTCTACGACGGGACCGGAACCGACGGCATGACCCTGACCGACACCGGCACCGTGCACAACTACGTGATGATCCAGGGCCAGGGCAGCCATGAAACCGTCCAACGCATGGACACCCTTGTCGGGGACAGATCCCTCCTTTTCACCTCAACTCCCGCAAAAAGCAACCTTATCCAGAACCTGTTTCCCACGGGATTCGAACTGGGCAACGCCACCAATGTCAACGAGTCCGGGACGAAATACTACTTCTGGGTCTTCGGTAACCCCACCGATGCCGCCGACCTTCAGGTCACCACCACCGTCGACAACGCCACGCCCCATGAGGGCGACGAGATCCACGTGGCCGTCGGCATCGCCAACCTGGGGCCGAACGACGCCACAGGTGTCGTAGTCCAGGATTTTCTGCCGGTCGGATTGACCCCGACCTCCATCACCGTGAGTGCCGGCTCCTACGACGGGGCTACCGGCGCCTGGGATGTTGGAGATCTGGCCAGCGGCGCCGACGCGGTCCTTGTGTTGGGATCCACGGTCGATCCGGTCACCGCGGGCGCCACCCTCACCAATACCGCCTCCGTGGCCGCCTCGGATATTCCCGACTTCGATAGCGCCAACAACACCGACAGCGTGGACATCACCGTGCTTGCCACACCGCAAGCTGACCTGGACCTGATCCTCATCCTGGATCAGCCCCTGCCGGCGGAAGGTGAAACCGTCACATACCAGTTGATCGTGAGCAACCTGGGCCCCGATGCCGCTTCGGGGATACGAATCGATGATGTCCTGCCCGCAGGGCTGGTCTTCAGCAGCGCAAGCGCCAGCCAGGGGACCTACGACCCGGCCACCGGCGCCTGGACCGTCGGCGGCCTGGCGTTCGGCTATTTCGCTACCCTGGACCTGTCGGTCACCGTCGCGACCGGCACATCCGGCAGCACCATCACCAACACCGCTTCGGTCGGGACGGTAGACCAGGAGGACCCCAATTCCACCAACAACAGCGCCTCCGCGGACCTGACCGTTACCGGCGTCCCCCTGGCCGATCTGGTGCTGGCCATGTCCCTGGACGAGGACGCGCCCCAGGAAGGGGATGCCGTCACCTTCACCGTGACCCTGATCAACAACGGTCCCGATGCCGCCACGGGAATCCAGATCACGGACTCGTTGCCGGCGGGGCTGACCTTGGTCCAGGCGGCGGCGGGCCAGGGCGATTACGATGCAGCCACGGGTGCGTGGTCGGTGGGAAGCCTCGGCAGCGGCATGGGTACATTCCTGTCCCTGCAGGCCACGGTCGATACGGGCACCACCGGTGATACCATCACCAACTCCGCCATCATCGGCGCCGCCGATCAGGTCGATCCCGACGATGGGAACAACAGCGCCGCACAGACCCTGACCGTCACGGGGACGGACCTGGCCCTGGGGATGACCCTGGACAACGCCACGCCGGGTGAAGGCGCGGAAGTCCTCTATGTGGTCTCGGTGACCAACAACGGCGCCAACCCCGCCACGAACATCCAGGTGACCGACCTGCTGCCTGCCGGGCTGACCCTCCAGAACACCGCGTCCACCCAGGGAACATATGACGCCGGCGCCGGCCTGTGGACCGTTGGCGATCTCGCCGAGGGTGACGAAGCCCATCTCACCCTGGCGGCCGTCACCGACCTGGGCACGGCCGGCAATACCCTTACCAGCACGGCAGCGATCACCGCGCGCGACCAGGTCGATCCGGACCCGGGAAACGATTCCGCAGGTCGGACCCTGGTCGTGCAGCCGGTGGACCTGGCGCTGACCGCGGTCGTGGACGATCCCTCCCCCCGTGAAAACCAGACCATAACCTTCACGGTGACCCTGGCCAACAACGGTGCACCCGGGGCCACGGGCATCGTGGTCAACGACCTGTTGCCCGCAGGCATAACCTTCAGCGGCGCAACTCCCAGCCAGGGAACCTACGATTCCGGAACCGGATCCTGGACCGTCGGCGACCTGGCCGGAGGCGACACGGCCGAACTGGCCGTCTCGGTCGTGGTGGACCCCGGAACCACGGGGCAGACCCTGACCAACACCGCGAGCATCACGGCCGTGGACCAGACCGACGCGGACAACACCGACGACACGGCCTCCACCAGCGTGACGATTACCGGCGCGCCACCGGTCGATCTGGCCCTGGCCATGACCCTGGACAACCCCGCGCCGGGCGAGGGCGCCCAGGTGAACTTCACCCTGACCGTGACCAACGGCGGCCCCAACCCCGCCACCTCGGTCCAGGTCACGGATCTGATTCCGGCGGGTCTGACCTTCAGCGGCGCCGCCGCGGACCAGGGATCCTACGATGACGCCACCGGGCTGTGGGATATCGGCGGTCTGGCCGTCGGGGACACGGTGCAGCTGCTGCTCACGGTCACCACCGATCTGGGAACCGCCGATCTGTCATTCGTTAATACCGCGGCCATCACCGCTCTCGACCAGGACGACACCCAGCCCGGCAACGATGCCGCCTCGGCGCAGCTCACGGTTCAAGGCACGGATCTTCAGGTCACCTCCACCGTGGACAACCCCACGCCCATGGGGGGCGATGAGATCACCTTCACGGTCTCCCTGGTAAATCTCGCCGCCATCCAGGCCACCGGCATCACCGTCCAGACCGGCCTGCCCGAAGGAACCACCCTGTTGGACGCCACGGCAGACCAGGGCGCGTTCGACACCGTGACCGGAGTCTGGCAGGTGGGGACCCTCGCCGGTGGCCTGGATGGCGGCGAGATTTACC
>JALUJS010000134.1 GCA_027056825.1 Candidatus Krumholzibacteriia bacterium
CCCGCTGACCATCACCGGCAACGTCGACCTGAAGGACAAGAAGGTCCTGGTCGTCGAGGACGGTCCGACCCTGACCCACGGCAACATGACCTACGGGGCCGGCGTCGTGGCCGCCCTGCGCATGGGCGCCGAGGAGCTGGTCGACCCGCGGCCATGGGCCGTGGGGCGTCTGGCCGAGACCTTCGAGATCTATCCCGAGATCGGGACCCTGCTGCCGGCCATGGGTTACGGCGAGGAGCAGATCGCCGACCTGGAGAAGACCATCAACGCCGTCGACTGCGACGTGGTGGTCATCGGCACCCCCATCGACCTGAACCGGGTGGTGAAGATCGACAAGCCGACCGTCCGCGTGCAGTACGAACTGCAGGAGATCGGCGATCCGGATCTGCCCAGCCTGCTGGCCCGCTTCCTGGGCTAGCGCGAAACACGGACAGCCCCGGCGCCGAGCCGGGGCTGCCCCATTTCACAGGAGGAATGCGGTGAATATCCACGAGTACCAGGCGAAGGAGATCTTCCGCAGCTTCGGCCTGCCCGTGCCGGGAGGCAAGGTGGCCACGAGCGTGGAGGAGGCCGTAGCACTGGCCGGGGAGCAGGGCCTGCCCGTCATGGTCAAGTCCCAGGTCCTGACCGGCGGCCGCGGCAAGGCCGGCGGCGTGAAGTTCTGCGCCACCATGGAGGACGTGAAGGAAAACGCGGAGAAGATCCTGGGCCTGGACATCAAGGGCCACATCGTGCGCAAGGTCCTGGTCACCCCGGCCGTGGACATCGCCTCGGAGTACTACATCGGCATGCTCATCGACCGCAACTCCAAGCGGGTGCTGCTGATGGCCAGCGCCGAGGGCGGGGTCGAGATCGAGCAGGTGGCCAAGGACACCCCCGAGCTGATCTTCAAGCAGACCATCGACCCGCGCTACGGGCTGCTGGACCACGAGGCCCTGGGCATGGGCATGCGCCTGTGCCCGGACGACATCAGGAAGGCCCGGCAGCTGGCCGCGGCCATGCAGAAGCTGTACAAGGCCTTCGTGGAGTCCGACGCCAGCCTGGCCGAGATCAACCCCTTCATCTTCACCCCCGACGGGACCGGCCACGCCATCGACGCCAAGGTGAACCTGGACGACAACGCCATGTTCCGGCATCCGGGCTACGAGGAGCTGCGCGACCTGGACGAGGAGAACCCCGCCGAAAGGCGCGCCCGCGAGGCCAAGCTGAGCTTCGTCAAGCTCGAGGGCAACGTCGGCTGCCTGGTCAACGGGGCCGGCCTGGCCATGGCCACCATGGACCTGGTGAAGTACTACGGCGGCCAGCCCGCCAACTTCCTGGACATCGGCGGCAGCTCCAATCCCGAGAAGGTCGTCAACGCCCTCGAGATCATCCTGAGCGATCCCGAGGTCAAGGCCATCCTGTTCAACATCTTCGGCGGGATCACCCGCTGCGACGACGTGGCCAAGGGCATCATCGCCGCGACCGGTTCCATGGACATCAACGTTCCCATCGTGGTGCGCCTGACCGGCACCAACGAGGAGGAGGGGCGCGCCCTGCTGGCCGAGACCGATCTGGTCCCCGCCGCGACCATGGACGAAGCCGTTCAGAAGGCCATCGAACTTGCCGGCTGAGCCCCGTGGGCCCGGAAGGTTTTCAGGCGCGTGAGCGCCAGCCAAGGAGTGGATGATCATGGCGATTTTTGTCGATGAAAACACGCGGGTGGTGGTGCAGGGCATTACCGGCCGCGACGGCGGGTTCCATGCCCGCGAGATGATGGCCTACGGGACGCAGGTCGTGGCCGGGGTGACCCCGGGCCGCGGCGGGCAGGTCTTCGACGACAAGGTGCCCGTCTACGACACCGTGGCCGAGGCGGTCAGGGAGCACGACGCCAACACGTCGGTCATCTTCGTGCCGCCCTTCGGCGCCGCGGGCGCCATCTGCGAGGCAGCCGACGCCGGTTGCAAGCTCATCGTGTGCATCACCGAGGGCGTGCCGACCCTGGACATGGTCAAGGTCATGCCCTACATCCAGGAGCGGGGCGCCCGCCTGATCGGTCCCAACTGTCCCGGTTTGCTGGCTCCCGGCATCGCCAAGCTGGGCATCCTGCCCACCAGCATCGTGAAGGAGGGCCCGGTGGGCCTGGTCTCCCGCAGCGGCACCCTGACCTACGAGGTCGTCTACCAGCTGACTGCCGCCGGGCTGGGCCAGACCACCTGCCTGGGCATCGGGGGCGACCCGGTGATCGGGACCACCTTCATGGACGCCATCATGGCCTTCAACGAGGACCCCAGGACCGAGGCCTTCGTGATGATCGGCGAGATCGGCGGCGACGCCGAGGAGAAGGCCGCGGCCTACATCAAGGAGCACGTCAAGAAGCCCGTGGTGAGCTTCATCGCCGGCCAGACCGCGCCTCCGGGCAAGCGGATGGGCCACGCCGGGGCCATCGTCAGCGGCGGCAGCGGCACCGCGGCCGAGAAGAAGAAGGCTCTGGAAGCCGCCGGCATTCCCGTGGCCGACCGTCCCATGGACATCGTGCCGCGCCTGCAGGAGATCTGGAAGCGCTGATCCCCGCCGGGGATCGTGACCGGGAACAGGGCCCAGGGGCCCTGTTCCCTTTGCCTTGGGAAGGAAGAGGAACCCCATGCAGCAGACCTATTTCATGATCAAGCCCGAGATCGTCGCCGCCGGCGAGCAGAAGATCGGGGATATCCTGGCCATCGTGAACCGGGCGGGCTTCCGCATCACCGGCCTGGCCATGCGGACCCTGCCGCGCGAACTGGTGGAGGACTTCTACGGCGAGCACCGCGGCAAGCCCTTCTACGGCGAGCTGGTGGAGTACATTGCCGGCGGACCCGTGGTGACGGTGCGCCTGGAGCGGGAAAACGCCGTGGCCGCCCTGCGCGAGCTGATCGGGGCCACCAATCCGGCCGAGGCCGCCATCGGGACCATCCGGAACCTCTACGGCGCCTCGTTGCAGAACAACGCCGTGCACGCCTCGGCCAACCCGGCCGACGCCGAACGCGAACTGGGCCTGATTTTCGGCTAAGCAGGCGCCTTGACACGTTTGCAGGCGCCTATTAAGGTGTGTCGCTTGTATGAAGCTTGATCTGGACAGAAGTCCGCGCGGTCGCTCGGAACTGCCCCTGACCGGGACGGTCGAGCTGGATTGGCAGGCCGACCGGGCCTCCAGCGTGAGCCTGTCCGGCAGCCTGCTGGTCGACAACCTGGAAGGCCGCGTGCTGGTCTCCGGCGCCTTGCAGGCGAGAGGCTCGGCCGTCTGCACCCGCTGCCTGGAACCCTTCGACCTGCACTGGGACGTGGACGTCTCGTGCATGGTCTTGCGGGATACATCCAGCGACGAGGGCGCGGACGATTCCATGGTCATCAGCCAACGCGACGGCCTGGTCGATCTGCGCGAGATCCTGCGGGAGAGCGCCATCCTGGCCTATCCGCAGCAGACCGTGTGCGATCCGCAGTGCCGGGGCCTTTGCGCCGGCTGCGGCCACAACCTTAACCGCGAGGCCTGCACCTGCGAGGCCCCGCAGCACGATCCCCGCTGGGACGCTCTGCCGTAACGGTGGGCTGACAGGACCGAAAAGAGGGAAGAACCATGGCAGTGCCCAAGAAGAAGACCTCCCAGGCCCGCAAGGGCAAGCGCCGGGCCAACTGGCGTCTGAACCAGCCGGATCCCAACAAGTGCCCCCACTGCGGCGGGCCCCGCCTGCCTCATCGCGTCTGCCGCGAATGCGGTTACTACGGTGAGCGCGAGGTCATGGTCGTGGAGTCCTGAGTCCGGGATTCCTTGCTGAACCGGTGCACGGAGGGTCCGGGATGAATCAAGGCAGAAGAGCCATCATCGCCATCGACGCCATGGGGGGCGACCACGGTCCCGACGTGGTCGTTCCGGGGGCCCTCGCCGCCCTGGGTCCCGACTCGCCCTATGATATCGCGTTCTACGGCGACCAGGAAGCCGTCGGGCGGGTTCTCGCACAGCAGGACGCTTCCGGGTTGCCCGTCCAGGTGCGGCACTGCTCCCAGGACATCGCCATGGGGGAGTCCCCTGCCGCGGCCATCCGCAGCCGCAAGGACAGCCCCATCGTCCGCGCCATGACCGACCAGAAGGCCGGCGAGGTGGACGCGGTGGTGTCCGCGGGCTCCACCGGGGCCATGGTGGCGGCCAGCCTCATCATCCTCGGCCGGCTCCAGGGGGTCGACCGTCCCGCCATCGGCACCGTGATTCCCACCCTGGCCGGTCAATCCCTGCTTTTGGACGCCGGGGCCAACCTGCAGTGCAGCGTGGATCACCTGGTCACCTTCGCCCGCATGGGCCGCATCTACGCGCGCGAGATCCTCGGGGTCGAGTCCCCGCGGGTCGGCCTGCTGAACATCGGCGGCGAGCCCGGCAAGGGCACCGACGTCCTGGTCGAGACCCACGCCCGTCTTGCCGAAGGCGACGCCGCCTTCGTCGGGAATGTCGAGGGCAACCAGGTCCTGCAGGGCGGCTGTGATGTCATCGTGGCCGACGGCTTCACCGGCAACAACACCCTGAAGCTGCTGGAAGGGTTCGCCCTGTTCATGGCCAACCTGGCCCGCTCGCCCGAGCTTCCGGACGAACTGCGCGCCTCCCTGCCGCCCATCCTCAAGTACCTGCAGCAGCATTTCTCCTACGAGGTCTACGGTGGGGCGGCCCTGCTGGGCGTCAACGGCATCAGCATCATCGCCCATGGCCGCAGCAGCGCCTGGGCCATCACCAACGCGGTGAAGGTCGCCTGGCAGCAGGTGGAAAAACGCCTGCCCGAGCGCCTGGCCGTTTCGGATTCCTGACCCGCACGAAAGGCGGCTATGAGTTCCATGCGCGTTCCGATGATGTTTCCCGGCCAGGCTTCCCAGTCCGTGGGCATGGCCCGCGACCTTTACGCCGCCGATGGTCCCGCCGCGGACTACCTGCGCGGCGTCAACGACGCGCTGGGGTTCGACCTGCTGGGGATCATGTTCGAGGGCCCGGCCGAGACCCTGACCGAGACCCGCAACGCCCAACCGGCCATCCTGGCCCATTCCGTGGCCATCCTGCTGGCCCTGCGCCCTCTGGGCATCGAGCCCTCCCTGGTCGCCGGGCACTCCCTGGGCGAGTACAGCGCGGCGGTGGCCTGCGGCGCCCTGGATCCCTACGACGCCCTGCGGGTGGTCCGCAAGCGGGGTGAACTGATGTTCGCCTCCGGCGCGCGCCGGCCCGGCGCCATGGCCGCGGTCATGGGGCTGGACGCGGACCGGGTTCGGGAGATCTGCCTTGAGACAAAGGGTGAGGTCGTGCTGGCCAACCTCAATTCCCCCAACCAGATGGTCATCTCGGGGGAAGTGACAGCCGTTTCGGCTGCGGGGGAAGCCCTGAAGGCCGCCGGCGCCAGGCGCGTCATTCCCCTGAACGTCAGCGGCGCCTTCCATTCACCGTTGCTGGCCGATGCCGCCGCGGAATTCCAGGAGTTCCTGGCGACCATTCCCATCGGCGATCCGGCCGTGCCCCTGGTGGCCAACGTGAGCGCCAAGCCGGTGGCCACGGCCACGGCGTTGCGCGAGGGCCTGGAGGCCCAGCTTGTCTCCCCGGTGCTCTGGCACCCGTCCCTGGAGGTCCTGTGCGACGGGGCCGGCGCGGGCGGGATGGTGATCGAGGCCGGTCCCGGCAAGGTTCTGACCAACCTGGCCCGCCGCCAGCGGCGAGACCTGGATTTCGTGGCCGTAGGCACGGTGGAGGACCTCGCCGCCCTGGCCACCCACACCCTGGAGGGCGAAGCGTGAACGAGCAGACCACCCTGCAACCGGTCATCGTCACCGGCGCCAGCCGTGGCATCGGCGCCGCGGTGGCCCGCCGGCTGGCGGCAGCCGGTTACCCCCTGGCCCTGGTGGCGCGCAGCGCCGAGGCCCTGCAGGCCCTGGCGGCGGAACTTGGTCCGGATGTCCGCCCCTACCCCTGCGACATCGCCGACTGGGACGCGGTGCAGCAGGTCGTGACGGGCGTGGTGGAGGATTTCGGCGCCGTCGGCGGGCTCGTGAACAACGCGGGCATGACCCGGGACGGCCTTTTCGTACGCATGAGTCCGGAGCAATGGCGGGCCCCGCTGGAGGTGAACCTCAACGGAACCTTCCACTTCACCCGCGCGGTGGCGCCCCTGATGATGCGGGCGCGGCAGGGCAGCATCGTGAATATTTCCTCGGTTATCGGCTTGACGGGCAATGCGGGTCAGGCTAATTATGCTGCGAGCAAGGCCGGAATCATCGCCCTGACCAAGTCCGTGGCCAAGGAACTGGGCGGGCGGGGCGTGAACTGCAACGCCATCGCACCGGGCTTCATCACCACGGAGATGACCGCGGACCTGCCGGAAAAGGTCCGGGACGGCATGCTGGGCCAGATCCCCCTGAAGCGCTTCGGCACGGGGGAGGACGTGGCCGGCGTCGTCGAGTTTCTGCTTTCACCCGCCGCCTCCTACATCACCGGCCAGACGCTGGTGGTCGACGGCGGCATGATCCTGTAGCGTTCACCCAACACCGGGAGGAAGACCCGCAATGGCCTCGATCCAGGAACAGGTTTACGAGATCATCCAGCGCAAGCTGGGTGTCAACCCCGAACAGATCACCCCGGAAGCATCCTTCACCGAGGACCTGGGTGCCGACTCCCTCGATACGGTGGAACTGGTGATGGACCTCGAGGAAGAGTTCAATATCACCATCCCCGAGGAAGACCAGGAGAAGCTGCAGACGGTGCAGGACGCCATCGAGTACCTGGAGCAGCACCTGGACTGAAACCGCCGCCGTTGGCAGGCATTTTGACCAGGATCGGCCCGGTGGCACCGTCCGTGCCGCCGGGCTGAACAACATCAGGGGAGGCGGACCGCCGTAGCCCATCAGGGGCGGGTGGACCGGTTCCGGATCATGGAGGTTGGTCGTGGCCAAGGGTAGAATCGCCGTCACCGGTTTGGGGCTGGTATGCCCCGTGGGACTTGATGTCCCGTCCTCGTGGGCCGGCCTGCTGGCAGGGCGCAGCGGCATCTCGCAGATCGAAGGACTGGACCTGGCCGATTTCAAGGTCACCATCGCCGGCCAGGTCAAGGATTTCGATCCCACGGCCGTCATGGAGCCCAAGGAGGCCCGGAAGGCCGACCGGTACAGCCAGTTCGCCATGGCCGCCGCCGTGGAGGCCATGAACCAGGCGCAACTCGAACCGCCCCGGGACCCGGTGCGCGCCGGGGTGATCATCGGCTCGGGCATGGGAGGCATGACCACCTTCGAGGACCAGGTCCTGCGCATGAGCAAGCGCGGCCCCCGCGCGGTCTCGCCCATGTTCATCCCCATGACCATCGGGGACATGGCCGCGGGCCTGGTGTCCATCCGCTACGGTTTCCGCGGCCCAAACTTCTGCACCGTCAGCGCCTGCGCCTCCGGCGCCCACGCCATCGCCATCGCGGCCGACCAGATCCGCAACGGGCACGCCGACGTCATGATCACCGGCGGGGCGGAAGCCGGAATCTGCACCATCGGCATTGCCGGTTTCGCCAACATGAAAGCCTTGTCCACCCGCAACGATGAACCCGAGAAGGCGAGCCGCCCCTTCGACGCCGAGCGGGACGGATTCGTCATGGGCGAGGGCGCGGGGATCATGGTGCTCGAGTCCGAGGAACACGCCCGGGCGCGCGGCGCGGAGATCCTTGGTTTCGTCCGGGGCTACGGCGCCACCGGCGACGCCTACCACATGACCCAGCCGGACAACGAGGGCCGCGGCGCCATCGGCTGCATGCAGGGTGCCCTGACCGACGCCGGCCTGACCCCCGCGGACATCGACTACATCAACGCCCACGGGACCAGCACCTACTTCAACGACAAGATCGAGAGCATGGCCATCCGCCGGGTGTTCGGTGAGGATGCCGACCGGCTGAAGGTCAGCTCCACCAAGTCCATGACCGGCCACCTCCTGGGCGCCGCGGGCGCCATCGAGGCGGTTATCTCCATCATGGCCATGCGCGAGGGAAAGATCCCGCCGACCATCAACCTGGACAACCCCGACCCCGAGTGCGACCTGGACTACTGCCCGCATCGGGCGGTGGACGTACCCATCCGGCACGCGCTGTCCAATTCCTTCGGTTTCGGGGGACACAACATCAGCCTCTGCTTCAGCGCAGCCGACTAGGCCCGGGAGGCGGTGACGGACGGCGACATGAAGGACGGCCGACAGCCCGGGGGAGACCGTGCGCAGGGGTTCTGGTCCCGGTTGCGCCGTGTGTTTTCCGCATCGGGTCCGGCTCCGGGGCGCGAGCCTGACCTGCGCGTCCTGGAGGATATCCTCGGCTACCGGTTCTCGGACCTCGCCCTGCTGGAGAACGCCCTCCTGCACCGCTCCCAGGTCCATGTCAGCGGCCGGCAGCGCAGGGAGTCCAACGAACGGCTGGAATTCCTCGGCGACGCCATCCTGGGCGCCGTGGTCAGCGACCACCTCTATCACAGCTTTCCCGGGCACAGCGAGGGCGACCTGACCAAGATGAAGTCCCTGCTGGTGTGCGGCGCCCGGCTGGCCGAGGTCGCCATGGAGCATGACCTGGGCCGGTACGTGCGCATGAGCCGGTCCGAAGCAGCCGCCGGCGGCCGCACCCGGCCGACCATCCTGGCCGACGCCACCGAGGCCGTCATCGGCGCGGTGTACCTGGACGGAGGTTTCGGCGCCGCCGCCGGGGTCATCCACCGGATCATCCTGGCCGGCAGCAGCCAGGTGCTGGACCGGCGCTCCCTGCGCAACTACAAGAGCCGGCTGCAGGAGATCATCCAGGCCCGCCACAAGAGCCCGCCCCGCTACAAGGTCGTGTCCGCCGCCGGACCGGACCATGAGCGGCGTTTCGAGGTTGCCGTCACCTTCGAGGGCCGCGTCCTGGGCCGCGGCCAGGGTTCCAGCAAGAAGGCCGCCGAGCAGATGGCCGCCCGGGCCGCGTTGGCGGAACTCGAGGAGCTGGAAGACGGTTCCTGAAACACGGGAGCGGTCCGGCCCCCGGGGATTTATCATCCGGTATGAAGAAACGAAACCCCTTCCTGGAGGGAAGATGAAGTTCCACCCTGTCGCCTCCTGCCTCCTGTTGGCCTGCATCCTGTCCACGCCGGTAGCCGCCGTTCCCGTCGCGCGGGATTCCGCGGGCTCGATATTGCAGGAGCCTCCGGCCATTCCCTACGGACCGGGCTCCAGCTGGATCGTCGGGCATGAACTCTACGCGGCCGGTGACCTGGACGAGGCCTTGCCGTTCCTGCACATGGCCTACCGCCATGCTCCGGACGTGGTGCCGGTGGCGCGGGAGTTCGCCGCGGCCCTGCAGGCCCGCGGCTATTTCGAGGACGCCCTTGAGGTGATGGACGACCTGGTTGCAGCACACCCCGATTCCCTCGCTTTCCGGTACGACCGGGCCCGCCTGCTGGTGCAACTCGGCCGCTCCGACGACGCCCTGCGTGATCTCGCGTGGTTGCGCGGGCGCCGGGGCGTGACCGACGACATGGTTTCCCTGGAGGCCTCCCTGCTGTCCGCGCAGGGCCGCGTGGACGACGCCATGGCCGTGTTGAGGGAAGGCCTGGACCTTTTTCCGGACCGGGCGCCGGCAATCTACCTGGGCATGGCCACGGTGCTGGAACGCAACGACCGGGTGCAGGATGCGCCTGCGGTCCTGAGGGAGGGGCTGGCCCGCTTTCCCGGCGACAAGGGCCTGACCCTGGCCCTCATGGAGGCCCTGGTGCGCTCCGGCCGGCACGAGGAGGCCCTGGCCGCGGCCGCCCGGGCCGACAGCCTCTTCGGGCTCCCGGCTCCCGCGGTCACCGACAGCCTCGAGGCCGAAGATGCAGGAACCGGGGCGGAAGAATCCTTCCGCATCGAACTGGCCGACCTGTACTTCCGCAACGGTGACTCGTCCCGCGGCCTGGTGATCCTCGAGGCCATGGACCGCGCAGGCGAACTGGCCCTGCAGCCGAGCCTGTACCTGGCCCGCTCCCTGCTGCACACGGGCGACAAGGAGAACGGGCGCAAGCTGCTTGACCGCATCCTTCATCGCTGGCCGGGTTCGGGCCGGGCCTGGTTCCTGGCCGGTCGCCTGGCCGAGGACGGCGGTGACCTGCCGGGGGCTCTGGAAAACTACGACCGCGCCGTGGCCCTGGCGCCCCGGGACCCTGAGTTGCGCCTGGCGCTGGTCCGGGGGCTGTTGTTGGCCATGGATGAGGGCGGCGATATGGCCCCTCCGGATTCCCTGCTGGAATCCTTCCCCCGGCATGTCAAGGCGGCGTCGGCCATGGTGCCCCCCGCGGACCACATGGGCCAGATGGTCCTGGGTTATGCCTTTCGGCGCCTCGACGACTCCGAGCGGGCCGGTTCGCACTTCCTGCTGGCTGCCGAGGATTCCAGCCTGCGCTTCAACGCCCTGATCCAGGCCAGCCTGTCCCTCGACCGGGCCGGGGATGTCCGCCGGGCCCGGCAGACCCTGGAAACCCTGCGCCGCGAGAACCCCGACAATGCGGAAATCGCCAATTCACTGGGCTACTTCCTGGCCGAAAAGAACCTGGAACTGGACGAGGCGGAGCGGCTGGTGGCCCAGGCCCTGGAGACCGATCCCGGCAACGGGGCCTACCTGGATTCCATGGGATGGGTGCGGTACCGTCAGGGCAGGCTGGCCGAGGCCTTCGATTACCTGATCCGGGCGGTCAACGTGCTGCCGGACGACCCGGTGATCCTCGAACACCTGGGCATCGTCCTGAGGGACCAGGGACAGGCAGCCGAAGCTGCCGACATGTTCCGGCGGGCGAAGGGATTGGGCGGAGACGCCATCCGGTTGGAGGAATTGCTGCGTGAGGTCACCGGTCCAGGGCATGAATAGGAGCCGCATCCGGACCGTCCTGGCCGGGGCGGCCGCATGTTTGTGCCTCCTTGTGCAGGGCGCCGCCCAGGGACAGGAGTCCCTGCTGTGGGTCGGCGGTTGGCGCCTGGCCACCTGGGGCTTCCACGGGGACGGGATCTGCGCCTGGGTGAGCGGGCCCCTGGGCCTGCGACTGGACGTGGCCGCGGCTGCCGTCGGCGCCGATCCCGCCGCGAGCGCGGGGCGGCTGTGGGAGCAGACGGGTGAGGGCTGGACCTTCGTGTGCGGCGCTGTTGACGGCACCTTCGGGCCCTGGAGCGAACCCTGGCGGCCCCTGGCGCCCGGTCCCCGGCGCGCCCTGGCGGAACTGGCGGCCGCCGTGGCGGCGGCCACCACCGGGACCGGAACCGAAACCTCCAGACTGGCCCTCAGGTGGAACGACCCTCCGGCGGGCATGTCCGCCTTCCATGCGGCGCTGGCCGCGCGTGCGGCCGGTTCCGGGGACGCCGTGGAGACGGTGATCCTGGAGGCGGGGTCCTCTCCCCGCGCCGTGCGGCTGCGGTCCTCGCGCCGACCGGGTCGGCTGGAACTGTGGCCGGCGGCAGGCTATCCCGGCGCCGTGACCGCCCCGGCCGAGGTCTTCGCCCCCCTGTGGCCCCTGGCCACCTTCTTTCCCGTTCCTGAAATTTTCCGGGAACCCCGTGGCGCTTCCGGCATTGAAAACAATGCGGTTCTTCACGGTGGTCGCGTCCCAGGAGAGGGCTCATGAACTTCTCGCGCGAGGAACATCCCCACGGCACCCCGGCTGCGGCCAGGGCGCACCTGTCCGAGGTCAGGGACGAGGATCTCATCGTCCAGGTCCAGGAGGGGAACCGCAAGGCCTTCGACGAGCTTGCGGCCCGTTACAAGAACCGCCTGTTCAGCTTCATCCTGCGCATGGTCAAGGAGCCGGTCCTGGCCGAGGAACTCACGCAGGAGACGTTGATCAGGGTCTACATCCACGCGGCGAAGTACCGGGAGATCGCACGGTTCTCCACCTGGGTCTTCACCATCGCCACCAACCTGGTGCGCAACAAGATGCGCCAGCGGTCGCGGCGGCCACAGCTGCTGAGCCTGAATCCCGCTCCGGTCGAGGACGAGATTCCCCTGGATCCGCCCGATCCGGAGGCTGATCCCTCGCTTGACATCCAGCGGAGCGAACTGGCGGCGGTGATCAACGAGGCCACCGCCGGAATCCCGGAGAAGTACCGGATCCCCTTCCTGCTGCGCGAGGTCGAGCAGCTCAGCTACGAGGAGATCCAGCAGGTGACCGGCCTGAAACTCGGTACCGTGCGCTCGCGGATCAACCGCGCCCGCAATCGCTTCCGGCAACTGGTCAAACCCCTGTTGAAGGACGAGACCCTGCTGGAGGAACTGGAAATGATCGAGGCCCGCGCGGCCTCACTGAAGGACGATCCTTCGGAACCACGGTAGGTGATGACGATGCGCTGCAACAAGGCCCGTAGCTACCTGAGCCAGGCCATGGATGAACAGCTTCCCGGGAAGACCGCCCGCGACCTGGATCTCCATCTCGATTCCTGCTCCTCCTGCCGGGAATACCGCGCCGACCTGCTGGCCGGGCGCCGGCTGCTGGCCGCCACCTCGCCTTCCCTGGGGGAGGATTTCGATTGGCGCCTGCAGCTCAAGCTCAACCAGGCGCTGCAGCGAACCGCCGGGGAGACCGCGTATCCCTGGCAAGAGACCGGCCCGGTCCGGTCCGGATGGTTCGGCCCTTTCACCACCGCGGCTTCCCTGGGACTGGCGGCCGTGCTGGCCCTGGCCATGTTCATGGGGCCGGTGTCCCGGACGGGGGCGCCGGGGGCGCGGGAAGCCATGCCGGCTTCCGGAGCCCTGGCCCGCTCCGGTCACGATTCGGATCGGCTGCCGCTGACGCGCCGTCCCGGGGATTCCCCCTTCGGGATGTCCGGCGCCGGTCTGCGTTCGGTTTCCCGGGAGGGCGGCTGGGAGCGTTCCGCCGGGAGCCGGGGTTTTGCCCTCGAGCCGGCCTGGACGGGCAATCATCTCGAGGACCTGATGACCATCCAGGAACTGCGGCTGCGCAACCAGCGCCTCAATAACCAGCTGTACCAGTACCAGCGGGAACTCTCCGTTCTGCGGGCGCGCCTTGACAGGGCCGACAGCAATGGGCTAGATCTAGGCGAGTAGTTTCCGGTCCGGCCCCAGCCTGCGAGGCGACGCGTTGAAGCGATTCATCCTCATCCTTGCGTTTGCGGGCCTGGCATCGGCCCTGGGCTGCGGCATGAACGCCGAACGCGGCATCCTCATGGCCGCCGGGTCCTATGGCGATATCGCCGTGGTCTACGGCGACGGGAACCTGGAACCGGTGGCCCGGCGCTTCGCCGAGGAACTGAACCAGGAGTTGACCTTCGTCATCGCCACCGAGACCCGGTTCAAGATCGACATCTTCCCCGCCGACAAGCTGGATCTGGCCAAGGGCTACAAGAACGCCGTGTTCCTGGCGGTCAAGGGGGATCACGGCCCGGTAGGACGCGCCCTGCGCAAGGCCATTTCCCGGGAGGCCCTGGATAAGCTGGCCGCAGGCGCAGGAGGCCTGGTGCAGCGGCGGGATCCCTGGGCCACCTACCAGTTGCTGGTCGTTGCCATGGGCCCGGACCGCAATACCCTCGGCAGCATCCTGCACCGCAACGCGGCCCGCATCCGCACCATGATCGAGAAGGACGCCCGCACGCGGATCCTGCGCCACAACCGCTACGCGGGACTGGCCACCGAGCTGATGAACGCCCTGTGGGACCAGTACGGCTTTTATCTCGAGGTCCCCGCGGACTTCCGCCTGACCCAGCAGGGCCACGACGGTCTGCACGGGGTCGAGCTCATGCGCACCGGGCCCTCCCGGGGCATCACCATCACCTGGCGCGAGACACCAGATCCGGAGCC
>JALUJS010000135.1 GCA_027056825.1 Candidatus Krumholzibacteriia bacterium
ACGAAGATGATCTCCACCGGCTGCGAGGGGGCGGCGCCCACGGCCAGGTCCAGGTTCAGGGACCCCCGGCTGTTCTGCCCGTTGACGGCTCCGATCAGGTCCCCGGGGAGATCCGGCGCGCCGGATTCCGGCGTGGCCCCGGCCGCAGCCGGGGGGGCGAGGACCACGCCGGCATCCAGCACGCGCGGAGTCAGGGGTTCATCGGCCACCAGGCGTCCGTTCCAGATCACGATGCGGTGGCTTTCGGCGCAACCGGGCAGCAGGGACATATCCCCGGCCGGGTGAGCGTGGCCGTCCAGCGGGGCGAAGCGGTCGGTGGTCAGCGGCGAAGGATCGCCGTATTTCCACGCCTCGCGCGCGGCGGGACCGGTCAGCAGGGTATCCGGACCGCTCATGCCCGGCCCTCCTTGTCCGCGCCCGCGGCCACGGCCTCGTCCAGCCAGCCGTAGCCCTTCTCTTCCAGCTCCCGGGCCAGTTCCTTGCCGCCGGTGCGAACGATGCGGCCGTCGGCCAGGACGTGCACCACGTCCGGCACGATGTGGTCCAGCAGGCGCTGGTAGTGGGTGATGACCAGGAAGCCGCGCTGCCCGTCGCGCAGCGAGTTGACCCCCTTGGCCACGATCTGCAGGGCGTCGATGTCCAGGCCCGAGTCGGTCTCGTCCAATATGGCCAGCGAGGGCTCCAGCAGGGTCATCTGCAGGCACTCGTTGCGCTTCTTCTCGCCGCCGGAGAAGCCGGCGTTCAGGGCGCGGGTCAGCAGCTTGGGATCCAGCTCGAGCTGCTCGATCTTCTCGCGCGCGAAGCGACTGAAGTCGAAGGCGTCCAGCTCCGGCTCGCCGCGGTGCTTGCGGTGGGCGTTGACCGCCGCGCGCAGGAACTCGGCGTTGGCGAACCCGGGGATCTCCACGGGGTACTGAAAGGCCAGGAAGACACCCTCGAGGGCGCGTTCCTCCACCGGCATCTCCAGCAGGTCGCGTCCCTTGTAGATGACGCGGCCGGCGGTCACCTCGTACTCCTCGTTGCCGGCCAGGACCTGGGACAGGGTGCTCTTGCCGGAGCCGTTGGGCCCCATGATGGCGTGGACCTCGCCCGGCCTGATCTCCAGGTCGATGCCCTTGAGGATGGGCTTGCCGTCGATGGCGGCGTGCAGGTTCTCGATCTTCAACATGTTTCCACTCCCGGCCCCGCGGGGCCTTGCGTTTTATCCGACACTGCCTTCGAGGCTCACGCTCAACAGCTTCTGGGCCTCGACGGCGAACTCCATGGGCAGTTCCTTGAACACCTCGCGGCAGAAGCCGCCGACGATCATGCTTACCGCGTCCTCGGTGGCGATGCCGCGCTGGTTGCAGTAGAAGATCTGGTCGGCGCCGATGCGCGTGGTGGTGGCCTCGTGCTCGACCTGGGTCGAGGCGTTCTTCGCCTCGATGTAGGGGAAGGTGTGGGCCCCGCATTTGTCTCCCAGCAGCATGCTGTCGCACTGGGTGAAGTTGCGGGCGCCGTGGGCGTTCCTGCCCATGCGCACCAGGCCGCGGTAGGTCTGGTCGGCGTGGCCCGCGCTGATGCCCTTGCTGATGATGGTGCTGCGGGTGTTCTTCCCCAGGTGGATCATCTTGGTGCCGGTGTCCGCCTGCTGGCGGTTGGCCGTCAGGGCGACGCTGTAGAACTCGCCCACCGATCCGTCGCCCTTCAGCACGCAGCTGGGGTATTTCCAGGTGATGGCCGAACCGGTCTCGACCTGGGTCCAGCTGATGCGGGAGCGGTCGCCGGCGCACAGCCCGCGTTTGGTCACGAAGTTGTAGATGCCGCCCTTGCCGTCCTCGTCGCCGGGATACCAGTTCTGCACGGTGCTGTACTTGATGCCGGCGTCGGCGTGGGCGTAGAGCTCCACCACCGCGGCGTGCAGCTGGTTCTCGTCGCGCTGGGGCGCGGTGCAGCCTTCGAGGTAGCTGACGTAGGCGCCCTCGTCGGCCACGATCAGGGTGCGTTCGAACTGCCCGGTGTTCTCGGCGTTGATGCGGAAGTAGGTGGACAGTTCGAGCGGGCACTTCAGGCCCTTGGGGATGTAGACGAACGAACCGTCGGTGAACACGGCGGCGTTCAGCGCGGCGAAGAAGTTGTCGGTGTGCGGCACCACGCTGCCCAGGTAGCGGCGCACCAGGTCCGGGTGCTCGTGCACGGCCTCGCTGATGGGCATGAAGATCACGCCCATCTCCGCCAGCTTCTCCTGGTGGGTGGTCGCCACCGAGACGCTGTCGAACACGGCGTCCACGGCCACGCCGGCCAGGCGTTTCTGCTCACTCAGGGGGATCCCCAGCTTCTCGTAGGTGGCCACCAGTTCGGGGTCCACCTCGTCCATGCTGTCGAGCTTCTTCTTCGGTTTGGGCGCGGAGTAGTAGCTGATGGCCTGGTAGTCCACCGGCGGGAACTGGACCTTCTGCCAGTCGGGCTCGCTGAGGGTCTGCCAGTGGCGGAAGGCCTTCAGGCGGAACTCCAGCATCCACTCCGGCTCCTTCTTGCGGGCGGAGATGAAGCGGATCACGTCCTCGTTGAGACCGGGGGGTACGGTGTCCGACTCGATGTCGGTCACGAAGCCCCACTTGTATTTCTGCCGGGACAGGTCGTCCAGCAGCTGCTTTTCGTCGCTCATCGTCTTCAGGCTCCCTTGCCCTGCGGGGACGGACAGGCCGCTTCGGCCGCCATCTCCGCCAGGGTCACGCTGTTGAGGGTCTCCTGCAGGCGGCGGTTGATGCCGTTCCACTGCTGCTGCAGGCCGCAGTCGGCCAGGTACGCGCAGTTGCAGTCGCCGTCGCCGACGCACTCGGTCAGGGCGACCGGCCCTTCCAGGGCGTCGACCATGTCGCCCAGGGTGATCTGCCGTGGATCCCGGGCCAGGGCGTAGCCGCCCCCGACCCCACGCCGCGATTCCAGCAATCCCGCCTGGCACAGCAGCTTGAGGATCTTGCTGACCGTGGGCAGGGGCATGCCCGTGCGGCCGGACAGGTCGCGGGCGTTGGTCAGGCCCGCGGCTCCGTCCTGCGCCATGCGGGTCATCAGGCCCACGCCGTAATCGGTCAGTTTTCCCAGGCGGATCATGCTCTACTCCCAAACAGAACCAATTGTGTACTGTTTCAATACAGATAAATTAATCCGGGTCGTTGCCTGTGGCAAGGAAAAATGGGATTGATTTGGTTCTTTATCCAGCGGACCCGGAAGCAGCGGGGGAAAAGGGGGGCATCAGGGCCGGTGCGGGGATCAGCGGGTCTTCACGAACACCGCGTGCCCGTTGAGGTTCTGGACACAGACCCGGTCCGGGGCGTCCTGCTCCTCCTGGACCAGTTGGGTGATGCCCGGGGTGCTGGAAAACCCGAAATCATCGAAGACGACCACCCCGCCCGTCTCGAGCCGGGGCCACACCCAGTGCAGGACGTCCTTACCGGACTGGTAGACGTCCACGTCGATGTGACAGAACCTGAACCGGGAGTCCTCGAGCAGGTGTCCGGTGTCCTCGGGAAAGATCCCGTTGAGGATGCGGATGTTGTCCACGCCGAGCTTGCGGGCCATCTCTTCGACCACCGGGGCGGAGGTGTCGTCGTGTTCGCCTCCGGAGTAGTAGGTGTCCTGGCTTCCGGTCTTCACGACCCCGGTGAAGGTGTCGCAGAGGTAGATGGGTGAGGAGATCCCCAGGAGCCGGGCCCGCCTGGCCAGGATGCCGCCGGTCCCGCCGCGCCAGGTCCCCACCTCCAGGATGTCCCCGGGTACCTCGCGCACCTGGCCCAGCAGATGCCAGAGTTCGTAGCACCGATAGATGTCGACCAGGGTGTAGTCGCGGACGATGCGGTGGCAGGCCTGGAATTCCTCGTCCAGGAGCCAGGGACTGTACGTCGCCCACGAGATCAGGACGGAGTCCCGGGAAGGATCCAGCCGCTTTTCCACCAGGAGCTTCCGGATCTGGAACAGGGTCTTCTCGAACAGGACCTTGCCCTTCTTGGCGATGATCTTTTTCAAGCCGGGTTCCTCTCGGGCGTCACGACGGCGCCTGCCCGGGGACGCCGTTGCCTGGTGGCGGGTCGATCCGGTCAGCGGTAGGAGGCCTTGAGCGATCCCCACGTCGTGGCCTCGCGGGGCAGGGCCTTGTTCCCGGGCCTGGAACATCCCACCCGGGGGTTAGCTCCAATAAAACCACAGACTTCCGAAAAACAAGGCGATTCTGCCGCGACCTGTCCGAGGTCGCCGTCCGGATCGCAAAGCAGGGGATCGATGTTCAGGTTGTTTTCGAGGTCGGAGGCGCAGGGGCCGTTATAGCCTCCTCCGCTTTCCCAGATGATGTTGCAGCCGATGATTTGGCAGTCCAGGAACCCGATGGCCGGGGTGCCGCCGTTGAACGCGGCCAGATTATTGAGAACCCTGACATAGTGGTAAGAGGTATTGAGGCTGATGCAGCTTCCGCCGGCGTCGGCGCGGTTGCGCAGGAAGGTGTTGTTGGAGACTTCCGCCGTGGCCCAGTTGGCGATGTCCACGGTGCCCCCGACGCTGCCGGACACGTTGTCGGTGAACATGTTATGTGCGATTGTGGCGTCCGAGTCGTTCACACCGATGGCGGCGGCCAGGACGTCGCTCCGGTTGCGCTTGAACACATTGCGTTGGATGTCGGCGTTCGAGGAGACGATGACCGACAGCGCAGCGGTTTTAACGGCG
>JALUJS010000136.1 GCA_027056825.1 Candidatus Krumholzibacteriia bacterium
GACCGAAACCACCGCAAGCAGGGAGATCGTCTTGTAGAACTGGCTGCGCTTCTGGATGCGCCGCACCGAGATCACCGTCACCAGTCCCAGGACCAGCCAGAACATCATTCCGGGCGCCGTGGCCTCCGGCAAAACCGCCAGCAGCATCACCGAGACCAGGACCACGGCGTAGCCCACCTGCTCCCGCAACAACACCGTGGTCAGCAGGGCCAGCAGGACGATGGGAACGGCCGGAATTCCGAATCCCGGCCGGTTGATCACCAGGGATGAACCCGCCAGGAACAGCACGATGATCACCGTCAGGGCCGTTCCCCAGCGCCGGTTGCGCAGGGTAGCCGCGAAGTGCAGGCTGCCCAGCCAGCCGAAGATGCCCAGGGCGACGGCCACGGCCAGGGCGCGCACCAGGTAGCGGTCCAGGCGCTCCCAGGTGTCGCCTCCCCCGCCGCGTGCGGCGATCTGCCGGTTCAGCTCCTCCAGGAAAAGGGCCTGCTCGTCCGTCACCCGCACGCCCTGGTCCACGATCCGCTCCCCGGTGATGAATTCCCGGGTCGCCGGAACCGCTTCCCGCACCTTCTCCTGGCGCTCCTTGGTGGCCACCGGATCGTAGACGAGGTGGGGCGCCAGGAAGCGCCGCAGGATGGCCGCGGCCTCGGCGGCCTGGACCGGCGGCATGCCCTCGGCCCGCAGCCGGGCCAGCAGGGCGTCCTCCAGGCCCGACTGGGTGACGACGCTGCGCAGGGGCACGAGTTGTTCATGGTCGTTGTCGACGATGGACACCTGGTCGTATTTGCCGGCCGGCAGCATGTCCACGAGCACTCCCCGGCGCACGGCCTCGGCCGCCCGCCTCATGCGGGACAGGGTGGAATCGGGCCGGTCCGACTCCAGCAGCCGACGGTATTCGGCGGCGCTCACGGTGGGAAACTGCAGGGCCAGCAACCCGGCCTCTGCCTCGGCGTCCAGGGTGTCGGCGGCGGCCCTGGCCAAGGCCGCGAACCAGTCGTCCAGCAGCGCGCTCCGGCCCGCGCCCTCACCCGCGGGCAGCCGGCGCAACACCGGGGGCACCTCCACCACGCGAGCCAGCCTGCGCATGCGCACGTCCTGTTCCGGCAGGGGTGCGGAGAAGGAGAAAGGAGCCCTGATCTCCCGGTCGGCGATATCGCCGGCGGCCGGAAAATCCCGGGCGAAGCGGGGCAACGGAGGAAAGAACACCAGATGGACCGCCAGGATCGCCAGGGCCCAGGCCGCCAGCCAGGGCCAGATGCGGCCGGGGGCCTCGTCCTCCCGATCCGGGGCGTGGGGGCCGCGGCGCACGGACTCACGGCTACGCCGCAACCGCACGGGCACTTCACGCAGACGCAGCCACCACATAACCGGAATCCTTTCCCGACGACCGGCGTCGATTCCTCAAGCGTCGGACCCGGACCGGGTCTCGAAGGCCTCGACGATCTTCTGCACCAGGGGATGGCGCACGATATCCTCGCCTCCGAGTTCCACGAAACCCACTCCGTCGGTATGTTGCAGGATTTCCCGCACATGCACAAGGCCCGACTGGGCGGGGTCGGCCAGGTCCACCTGGGTGATGTCCCCCGTCACCACCGCCTTGGAGTGGAAACCCAGGCGGGTCAGGAACATCTTCATCTGCCCCACGGTGGTGTTCTGGGCCTCGTCCAGGATGACGAAGGCGTTGTTCAGGGTCCGGCCCCGCATGTAGGCCAAGGGCGAGGCCTCGATGACGCCGCTGGACATCAGCTTGGAGATGCGGCCGGCCGAGGCGATGTCGGCCAGGGAGTCGTACAGGGGCCGCAGGTAGGGATTGATCTTCTCCTGCAGGTCGCCGGGCAGGAAGCCGAGCTGCTCCCCCGCCTCCACCGCCGGCCTGACCAGCACGATGCGGTCCACGAGCTGGCGCTTGAGGTAGTCCATGGCCATGACCACGGCCAGGAAGGTCTTGCCGGTTCCCGCCGGTCCCACGGCGAACACGATGTCGTGGTCCCGTATGGCCTGGACGTAGTCCCGTTGTCCGGGTGTCCGGACGCGCACCGCGCCGCGGCGTCCACTTCCGGCCAACAGGACCGCCTCGCCGGAACCATCTGCGGGGTCCTCGTCCCGCGGAGCATCCCCCCTGACGCATACGTAGTCGAGGGTGACGCCGTCGATGAACTGCCCGCGCCGCACCCTTTCGACCAGGCCCGGCAGGACGCCCTGCAGAGCGTCCACGGCACCGGCCGCACCTTCCAGCCGCAGTTGCCGGCCTCGCACCGAAAGCTTCAGGCCGTAGCGTTTCTCCAGGAAACGCAGGTTGACGTCGCGGGGCCCGAAGAGGGCCAGCTGGTCGGCGTCCGCCAGGTCGAAGGTGGCTTTCACCGTCTCCTGCCCCTTCCTGCTGCTCACGATCCGCCGTCCCCCCGTTCGTCGCCTTCTGCGGCCGGGATGATGGCCAGATTCAGCTCCTGCAGCTGCTGGCCGCTGATGGGGCCCGGGCTGCCGTCCAGGGGCGAGGCCGCCAGGGTGGTCTTGGGGAAGGCTATGACCTCGCGCAGGGACGGGCTGCCGGTCAGCAGCATCACGATGCGGTCCAGGCCCAGGGCGATGCCACCGTGGGGCGGCGCGCCGTAACCCAACGCGTCCAGGAAGAACCCGAACTTGGCCATGTATTCGTCCTTGTCCATGCCCACGATGCGGAAGACGCGCTCCTGCAGTTCCCGCTGGTGGATCCGGATGCTGCCGGACCCCAGCTCGACCCCGTTGCACACCAGGTCGTAGAGCTGGGCCCGGGCGGCGCCGGGATCGGCCTCCAGCCCGGCCAGATCCTCCGGCCGCGGCTGGGTGAACATGTGATGGCAGGCGGTCCAGCCGCCCTGGTCGTCGCGTTCGAACAGGGGGAAGTTGCGAACCCAGGCCAGGGCCCAGGTCCCCTCGGGGATCCAGCCGGCCTGCTCGGCCACCGCCAGCCGCACCGCCCCCAGGGCCCGGCGTGCCATCTCCTTTTCCCCGGCCACGAACAGCAACAGGTCACCCTCGCGGGCGCCGGTCCGCGCGGACACGCCGGCCGTGAAGTCCTCCCCCAGGAACTTGCCGATGCCGGTATCCACGCCGTCGGCGGTCACCTTGGTGCGGGCCAGTCCGAAGGCCCCGTTCTTCTTCGCCACCTGCTCCAGGGCGTCCACCTGCTTGCGGCTCCACGAGGCGAGCTGCGGGGCGCACAGGCAACGCACCGTCCCGCCGCCGGCCAGGGCGTCCTCGAAGACCTTGAACCCGCAGCCGGGGACCAGGTCGTCCACCGTGTGCATGGGATGGCCGAACCGCAGGTCGGGCTTGTCCGACCCGTAGAGGTCCATGGCCTCGTCGTAGTTGATGCGCGGGAACGGGGTGGGCAGGTCCAGGCCGATGGTCTCGGCGAAGACCGAGCGCATCATCTCCTCGACCACGGTGTACACGTCGTCCTCGCCCACGAAGCTCATCTCCAGGTCGATCTGGGTGTGCTCCGGCTGGCGGTCCTTGCGCAGGTCCTCGTCCCGCAGGCAGCGGGCCAGCTGGAAGTAACGGTCCACGCCGCCGGCCATGAGGATCTGCTTGTAGAGCTGGGGCGACTGGGGCAGGGCGTAGAACTGGCCGTGGTGGATGCGGCTGGGGACCACGTAGTCCCGCGCACCCTCGGGGGTGGTGCGGATCAGCAGCGGGGTCTCCACCTCCAGGAAGCCCCGGTCCGACAGGTACCTCCGCGCGGCCATGGCGGCGCGGTGGCGGATCTCCAGGTTGCGCAGCATGTCCGGCCGACGCAGGTGGATGTAGCGGTACTTCAGACGCAGTTCCTCCTGCGCCCGGTCGGCCTGGTCCAGTTGGAACGGCAACGGCGCGCAGCCGTTGAGCACCTCGGCCGTGCGGGCCACCAGTTCCACCTCGCCGGTGGCCTTGTCGGGGTTCACCATGCCTTCGGGCCGGCGCCGCACCTCACCCGTGAAGCGCAGCACCGACTCCAGCTTGAAACCCCCGGCCGCCTCCAGGGGCTGGCCGTCCTCGCAGACGATCTGGAGTTCCCCGTAGCGGTCGCGCAGGTCCACGAAGACCACCCCGCCCAGGTTGCGGATCCTGGCCGCCCAGCCGGCGACGCTCACGGTTTCGCCCACCAGGGCGGCGTTGACTTCTCCACAGCGATGCGTGCGCAGGGCCGTGCTCCCGCCGTCGTTCGATGCCATGATGTTCATCCTTCCAGAATCGTCCGCACCGCGTCCAACAGGCCGGTCCGCGTCACGGGTTCCTGTGCTCCGGTCTCGAGGTTCTTCAGTTGCAGGGTGCCGCCCGCCCGCTCGCTTTCGCCCACCGTCAGCAGGATGCGCGCGCGCCGCAGGTTGGCGGACTTGATCTGGGCCTTGGCCGAACGCAGGGTGGTGTCGATCTCCACGCGACAGAACCCCCGCAGCAGGTCGCAGGCGGTCAGGGCGTAGCGTTGGGACTCCGCGTCCAGGCAGGCCACGTACACGTCCACCCTGCTCTGGCGGCTGCGCTGCAGGTCGATGGCCCCGTCCGCCAGGTGCAGCAGGGTCCGCTCGATCCCGATGGAAAAACCCACCGCCGGGGTCGCAGGCCCGCCGCACTGTTCGATCAGGCCGTCGTAGCGCCCGCCGCCGGCCAGGCTGCTCTGCTTGCGGCCGCTGACGGCGGTGATCTCGAAGGTCGTGCGCCCGTAGTAG
>JALUJS010000137.1 GCA_027056825.1 Candidatus Krumholzibacteriia bacterium
GCGGTCCAGGTAGGACACGAAGAAATCGGTCCCGCCCAGGACCAGGGGTTCGGCGGTGTAGATCCCGGTCATGCGCAACTGCTCCCGCTCCAGCAGGGTGTGGGTCTCGCTCATGCGCACGATGCCCAGGATATCCTCACCGGTGATGCCGCTGTCGATGGCCCCGGTCACCGCGTCCTGGACCAGCCGGTACATGTCCGCCGGATCGGTGCCGTCCTTCAGCTCGAACTCCAGGTTCAGGCGCCCGAACCCGGGGGCCGCCTCCCACCACAGGGACAGCTCCGGCCGGATGGCCGGATCGAGGTCCTCCAGGGCACGGGTCAGGATGCCGCTGCCTTCGAGGGTCAACAGGTCGGTCATGACCTGGAAGGCGTAGTAGTTGTCCATGCCGTAGGACGGGGCGGCGAACGACAGGGCCAGCATCCGGCGGTCGCCCCCGCGGCGGACTATGGCCCGCGAATGATCGATGAGGGCCGCGGGCCGGAAGGGCTCGTCCGGCAGGGTGCCGGGCGCGGGCGTCCCGTAGTACTTCCCGATCAGTTCCAGCGCCTGGTCCCGGTCGAAATTCCCGGCCACCGTCAGGATCATGTTGTTGGGGACGTACCACTTGTGGTAGAAGGCCGCCACGTCGTCGCGTTGCATGTTCTCGATGGTGGAGCGGGTGCCCAGGGTGGGCAGCTCCAGGCTGGAGCCCTCGTACAGGGCCTGCCGCAGCGTCACCTCCGCGAAGTGTCCCGGCGTGTCGCGCCCCTGCACCAGCTCGCCCAGCACGATGCCCTGCTCCTTGGCGAACTTCTCCTGCGGGATCAGCGAGTGGAACAGCATCTGCGACTGCAGGTCCAGGCCGGTCTCCAGCCTGTCCGCCGGCAGCACCACCATGTAGTTGGTAAAGAAGTCCGAGGTGTTGGCGTTGTTGTAGGCGCCGGCGTTGTCCGCCAGGGCGTACAGGGCGTCCTGGTCGTACTTCTCGGTGCCGTTGAACAGCAGGTGTTCGAGCATGTGGCTCATGCCGCTGGTGCGGTAGTCTTCACGGGCCGACCCCACCATGACCTGGGTGTAGATCCCGACCATGGGCTGGGACGGGTTGCGCATCAGCATCACCTGCAGGCCGTTGTCCAGGCGCAGGATCTCGATGTTCTCGGGCAACGGGTGGAACACCGGTTCCAGGTGGGCGTTGGCCGCACCCCCGGCCACCGGACCGGGCAACTGGGCCATCGCCGGACCCTGGAGCCCCGGCAGGGACAGAACGACGGCCAGGCACAGGCCGGCCCCAATCATTCGCTTGCTCACCATGATGTCCTTTCGTGATATCCGGCCGCGGACGGCCCTCCGCTCCGACTACCCCACGACGGCCTCGGCGCCGTCCACGATTCCCACGAAATCCTCGGCCTTCAGGCTCGCCCCGCCGATCAGGCCGCCGTCCACGTCCGGCTGACCGATCAGCTCGCGGGCGTTGCCCGGCTTGCAGCTTCCCCCGTAGAGGATGCGCATGTTCTCCGCCACGTCCGCTCCCAGCATCTCGGCCACCAGGGCGCGGGAGAAGGCGTGCATCTGCTGGGCCTGCTCCGGTGTGGCGGTCTCGCCGGTGCCGATGGCCCACACCGGCTCGTAGGCCAACACCAGGTTGTAGGCGTTGGGCCCTTCCAGCCGCGGCAGCACGGCCTGCAGCTGGGCGCGCACGACCTCCTCGGCGCGGCCGGCCTTGCGCTCTTCCAGCACCTCGCCGTAGCAGAAGATGGCCTTCATCCCCTGGGCGTGCACCAGGTCGATCTTGGCCGCGAAATCCGCGTCGGTCTCGCCGTAGTACTGGCGCCGCTCGCTGTGGCCGATGATCACGTACTGCACGCCCGCTTCCTTGAGCATGCCCGGGGCGACCTCGCCCGTGTAGGCGCCCTGCTCGTGGGCGGCGCAGTTCTGGGCCCCCAGCAGGACCGGATCGCCCTGGGCCACGGCGGCCACCGCGGGGATGGTCACGAACGGAGGACACACCAGGACGTCCCCGTGCAGGGTCCGTCCGCGCAACCGCTCGCCCACCGCGGCGGCCAGATCACGGCCGGCCTGCGGTCCCATGTTCAACTTCCAGTTTCCGGCGACGAGATAGCGGCGCATGGCGGCTCCTTAACGAAGAAATTTTTCCCGGCTGGCAGGCTTAACCCGCATCATACATGAAGGAGCTACTGCGGATGGTTAACAGGGTGACAGGAAAGGGGCTCGCAAGGATTTGCGAGGGAGGGGTACCCGGTGCGGTACGTTGACCGAGCAAATCCGAGAACACCTTTCCTGTCACCCTGTTTCCTCATCCTCGCTACGCTCCTTCATGTATAATGCGGGTTGTCCTCGGGGAATATGTCACCAAAGTCGTTGAATGTCCATATCCCAGGGCGGGACATCTATGGGACATTGTTGGGCCAGACCAGATTTTACGGATGGGACACAGGGACACCGTCCCAGACAGGCAACATGTTGTTATTTAATTCTTTAGGTGATGCTCGAAGCCGGAATGGATTTTGCTTGAACATTTCTGTCCATCCCGGGCTTCAAAAACGTTCACATTGTCCCGAGAGGAAATATCCATGTCACCATGTGATCAATGCCATAAACCCCCTTCTCTGGCGAGAACCCTGCTCAACCCCTACAACACCTGGCCCTGCCCCGCTTGCGGGGCGGCTTTCCGCTTCGACCGGGTGGCCGTAGGCTTGTGCCAGTTGCCGGGCTTCATCGTATACGCCCTCCTGCTGGCTACCAGGGGACCGGCGAACTGGGCGTGGGCTCTTCCCCTTTATGTCATGGGCGGCCTGTTGACCTACCGGTTCGCTCCCCGCAGGGAAGCCCTCACGGCCTGACTGCTCAGGTCACCAGGTCCGGCAGGAACTCCAACAGGAGAGTGGCCATGCGGTCGCGGACCATGGCGCCCACCTCCACCACGTCAGCGTGGGAAAGTTCGGGCTGGCCCGTTTCGCGGGCGGGATTGGTGATGCAGGAAAGGCCCACCGGCGACACACCCAGGCGCTTGAGCAGCACCGTCTCGGGCGCCGTGGACATGCCCACGGCGTCGCAGCCGAGGCGGCGCAGCATCCCGATCTCGGCCTTGGCTTCGTAGGCGGGCCCGGGCATGCTGGCGTAGGTGCCGCTGTGCATGGGCACGCCGCAGCGGGCGGCCGCGGCCACCAGTTTGCGGGCCAGCGCCGGATCGTACAGGTCGGCCAGGCCGCCACGGCGGCCGAGGGCCGCAGCCCCGGGGTCTCCCATGGGCGCGGCGAGCAGTCCGCGCAAAGGGTCGGCCAGGTGCAGATCGAGCTGGTCACGGATGGCCATCAGGTCACCCGGCGCGAAGTAGCGGTTCAGTCCGCCCGCGGCGTTGGTCACCACCGCCGCGTCGATGCCCAGGCAGGCCAGCACGGCGGTGGGCAGCAGCAGCTCGTCGTGGGGCAGCCCCTCGTAGGGATGCAGACGCCCCTGCATGATCACCACCGGCACCCCCGCGGCCCTGCCGCAGACCAGCCGTCCCGAATGCTCCGCCACCGTCGGGGAGTGGAAGCCGGGAATGTCCCCGTAGGCGATGTGATCGGCGTCCTCCACCACGTCCACGAAGTTGCCCAGGCCGCTGCCCAGGATCAGGCCCACCCGGCCGTCGAAGCCGCGCTGTTGCAGGAAGTCCACCGCCCCGGCGACCCGATCGCGCCAGCGGTCCGAGAACAGGGCCAGACGCGCGTTCACGGGCGCACCTCCTTGCGGCTGTCCAGGCCGTACTTGTCCCGCAGGCTGCCGAAGGTGGCCAGGACCTCCTGCACCATCTCCCCCTTCTCCGCCTCCGGCAGGAAGGCGCTCTTGAACCCGTTGAGCAGCAGGTTCTCGGTCTCCAGCAGCGTGAAGTCGAAGGTGTCCACGGCCAGCCGCAACTCCTGCAGCGGGGAGGTGCGGGCAAAGAGGGTGTTGTCGGTGTTGAGCGTCACCCGCAGCCCCTCGCGCATGTAGTAGCGCAGCGGGTGGTCGGCCAGGTTGTCCACGACGCAGCTTTGCAGGTTGCTGCTCAGGCAGATCTCCAGGGGGATGCGGTGGTTCGCCACGTAGGCCATCAGGTCCGGATCCTCCTCCAGGCGCACCCCGTGCCCGATGCGGTTGGCGCCGCAGCGGTGCAGGGCCTGGTGGATGGACTCCGGACCGAACCCTTCGCCGGCGTGGATGGTCACGTTCTGGTTGTGGTTCATCACGTGGTAGAAGGCCTCGATGTGGCGCTTGGCCGGATGGTCCTCCTCGGCTCCGGCCAGGTCGAAGGCCACCACGCCGCGGCCCTTCCAGTCCACCGCCAGCTTGGCCAGGTCCAGGGAGTGCTCAGGGGCGATGGTGCGGATCCCTGTGATGATGACACCCGCCCGGATGTTGTGCTCCTTCTGCGCGGCGTCCAGACCCCGGCGCACCGCCGCCACCGCGTCGTCGCAGCTCAGCCCCTGTCGCGTGTGCTGCAGGGGGCAGAAGCGGACCTCCAGGTACCATACGCCCTCGGCGGCGAAGTCGGCCGCCAACTCGCGGGCGATACGCTCCAGGTTCTCTGCGGTCTGCATCACCGCCAGGGTGTGCTCGAAGTAGCTGAGGAATTCGTTGACCCGGCACTCGCGCGCCGAGGGGAAGTAGCGGTCCCGCAATTGGGTCTCGTCCGCGGGCATATCCAGGCCGGCGGCCGCGCCCAGGC
>JALUJS010000138.1 GCA_027056825.1 Candidatus Krumholzibacteriia bacterium
GGGGTGCGCCCTGGCTGCGGTCGGCAACCATGACATGCAGGCCATGGAACGCTTCACCCGGAAGATCGGCGGCACTGACGAAGCCACCGTCATCGGCAGCGGCCTGCGCACCAACGCGCCGAACGCCGCCCTGATGAACAGCCTGCTGGTCAGGGCCCTGGACTACAACGACATCTTCTGGGAGCAGGATCCCAGCCATCCGTCGGATATCATCTTCGGGGCGATCAGCCCCGCCGAAGCCGAGGGCAAGGACGGGCGCGAGACGCTCGTGGCCATGATCATCGCCTACGAGCTGGAGCTGCGCTGGTGCCTGGCCTGCTTCCCCGGCGTGCGCGAGGTGGGCTGGCACCACGCCACCTTGACCCAGCTTGTCAGCCCCTTCGTGGCCGGCCGCATCTACGGTCTGGACGCCGACCAGCTCGTGGCCGCCGCGGGCATCAGCGGCAGCAGCCACTACACCCTGGGCGGGGTCGTCGCCGGTCATTTGACCAACATGAAGAACACGGCCGATCCCCTGGCCACCCAGGCCGGGGTGCTGGCGGCGCTCATGGCCCGCGAGGGTTACGAGGGGCCGGTGGAAGTCATCGAGGGCAAGGAAGGCTTCCAGCACGTGATCCACAACGTGGAGCTGAAGCCGGAGATCCTGCTGGACGGCCTGGGCGAGAAGTTCCTGATCACCCGTTGCGGCTACAAGCCGTTCCCCACGGAGGCGTTGACCCACCAGCCGCTCAGCGCGGTGCAGATGGCCATGCAGAAGAACGGCCTGGTCGCCGAGGATCTGGCCGAGATCCACATCCAGACCACCACGCGCGGCGCGGACATCCTCAGCGATCCCAGCAAGTACGACCCGCAGACCAAGGAGACCGCCGATCACAGCCTGCCGTACTGCATCGCGGCGGTGGCCGCCGACGGCGGGGTGTATCCCCACAGCTTCGAGCAGGAGAAGCTCTTCGATCCGCGCATCCGCGCCCTGCTGCCGAAGATCAAGGTGGTGGCCAACGCCGAGATCGACGCCCTGTTCCCGGGCGTCAAGCGGGCCATCGCCACCCTGACCACCACCGACGGTCGGACCTTCACCGAGACGGTGGACCATGCCAAGGGCAGCCCCGAGAACCCCATGAGCGACGACGAGCTCATCGCCAAGTTCCGGGCCAACGCCGAGGGCAAGGCCGACACCGCCCGTCAGGACGCCATCATCGAAGCGGTCTGGGGTTTCGACGGCTGCACCGACCTGAAGGAGTTCATGCAACTGCTCGTGGTGTGACGCGGTTTTTTCTTGGCTGCGGCGGGACGGGTCACTATGGTGTTCCCGTCCCGTTCCTGTCAGGAGGCTGATTGTGAAACCCATTGTCGCTATTCTGCTTACATGTGTTGTTTTTCTCGCCTCAGGTTGCGGCAGCACCGACGAGGTCGTCGATTCCCCACCTCCCACCGTGGGCGACTTCGTGGTCCTGGCCTGGAACGATCTGGGCATGCATTGCCTCAACCCCTCCTATGACGCGGCGGTGATCCTGCCGCCCTACAACACGGTGTGGGTGCAGGTGATCCAGCGGGGCACGCCGCCGCGCGTGGTCACCAGCGGATTGACGGTCAGCTACACGATGATCAACAACACCTTCTCCAGCGGCAAGACCGATGACTACGGCGGGGACTACGCCGGGTTCTGGGAGCACGACCAGGATCTGTTCGGAACCGATTTGCCGGTGGACCGGGGTCTGAACCTCGTCGAGCCGGATCGCCACAACGGCCTGACCGGGACCATGGTCGCGGTGGGCGACCACTTCCAGGTTGATGGCGTCCCTGTGGTGCCGGTGGACGACGGCGGGGCCTGGAATCCCTACCAGGTCATGGAGATCACGGTGAAGAACAGCGCCGGGACCGTACTCGGGGTCACCCAGGCTACCGTGCCCACAAGCGACGAGATCTCCTGCGACAAATGCCACGCCCAGGGGGGGACCGCCACCGGGCGCATCGGGGGCGGGGTGACTGATCCCTTCGTGAATATCCTGAAAACCCACGACGCCATGCATGGCACCGCGCTGGAAGCCGCCAAACCCGTGCTCTGTTCGGGGTGCCATCCCAGCCCGATCCTCGGGGGTGTGGCGGCCGATCCGGCGGATTACCTGTCGGCCCACATTCACGGGAGCCACGCCGACCGGGGCGCCGCCTGCATGGATTGCCATCCCGGGGCGACCACCCAATGCAACCGCAGCCTGGCCCACACCGCCGCCGACGGCAACTGCACCACCTGCCACGGCGACATGGCCGAGGTGGCCACCAGCATCACCACCGGCGGCCGCGTGCCCTGGCGCGCCGAGCCCAAGTGCGCCGACTGCCACGGCGCCGTCCACGGGACCGACACCGGGGACCTTCTGTACCGCGACGCGGTGGGACACGGGGGCGTGTACTGCGCCGGTTGCCATGGCAGCCCGCACGCCATGGTTCCCAGCCGCGAGGCCGCGGACAACCACCAGGTCGTCCAGTACCAGGGCGCGGCCAAGACCCTCGGCAGTTGCGGGGTCTGCCATCATAGTTCCCGCGGGGAGGGAGCTTCGGAGTTTGGCGAGAAGCACGGGGGCAGCAATCCCCGACGCTCCACCGCCTGCAACGTATGCCATGTGGCGACTCCGACCAACACCGATGGTTGGCCCCACCAGTATACCTGGCGGGATCATGGAGGAGTCTGAACGGGGGGCATGATCACCCTCCCAGGGGGTGATCATGCGATTGAGTATCAAAAACATGAATTTATGCAGGTTTCAACTCACCGAAGGTATTTTTTTATACCTTCGGCACCAATATTGTGATATGCTTCCTCACTGAAGAGACTCCGCATCCCGTGCGGGTTTTGAACCTGATTGCCATTTTCCCTGGAGGGTGTCATGAAGAAAGTTGCCGTCATTGCGGCATTGTGCGCCGCATCACTGTTTCTGTTGTGGGGCTGCTCGGGTGAAAATGTCACCGCCCCCGCCCCAACCGAGGACGCGTCCTTTTCCATCAGCCAGGACACCGACGGAGGCTACCTCACCGATACCGTCATTGGTCTCGAGGACCTGAAGGCTGCTCCCGAACAGGGCGCCGCCGTCGTGGGTCCGGATGTGGCGATCACCAGCTTCACCGCCACTCCCCAAACCGTGCAGCCGGGCGATGTGCTGACGCTGAGCGCCACCGTCGCCAACCTGGGCGGTACCGATGCGGTGGGCCCGTTTGATGTCTGGATGGGCGTTCTGGGCACCAACTTCGAGTTCGCGCGGGTCACCGTGGACCTCTTGCCCGCGGGCCAGTCGGCCAGCGGCAGCATCGATTTCACCGTTCCGGCCAAGCGTTTGGCGAAGGCTTATCCTCCCGGGACCTATCGCCTGTACTGCGTGCACGATTTCCCCGATACCAATTCAGCCAACGACTACAAACTCGTCGACGTGACCCTCGAGGCCTCCACCGTCGAGGCCGATCTGGCGGTCAGCAAGAGTGTGGACAACGGAACTCCCACCGAGGGTGAAGCCATCACCTACACCGTGGCCGTGACCAACAATGGTCCCGAGGCCGCCAGCGGCGTGGAAATCACCGACAACCTCCCCGCCGGCCTGACCTTCCAGTCCAGCAGCGCCTCCCAGGGCACCTATGCCGGTGGAATCTGGAGCGTGGGTTCCCTCGCCTTGGGTTCCACCGCCACCCTGACCATCACCGCCAACGTGAACGCCGGGACCGCCGGGCAGATCATCACCAACACCGCCGCGGTTTCGGCCCTGAACGAGACCGACCCGGTCGGAAGCAACGATTCCGCCGCCGCCAGCATCCTGGTCCAGGCCGCTCCGCAGCAGGCCGACCTGGCTGTCAGCAAGACCGTGGACAACCCGACGCCCACCGAGGGCGACGTGATCACCTACACCATCACCGTCAACAACAACGGTCCCCAGGGGGCCACGGGCGTGGAGATCACCGATGTCCTGCCCACCGGTGTGACCTTCCAGTCCAGCACCGCGACCCAGGGTTCCTACGCGGGTGGGATCTGGACCGTGGGCGCTCTCGCGGACTCCGCCATGGCTACCCTTGATATCACCGCGACGGTCAACAGCGGGACCGCCGGCGGCGTCTACGTCAACACCGCTTCGGTCTCCGCGCTGAACGAGACCGATCCGGACGCCACCAATGATTCCGCTTCGGTGAGCATCACCGTGCAGGCGCCGCCCACCGGCACCGTGGTGATCAACGCCGAGCCCAACGAGATCAACGCGCCGTGGACCCTGGTCGGCCCCGGCGGGACGCAGACGGGCAACGGCGACCTCACGCTGTCCAACATGCTGACCGGTGACTACACCATCACCTGGGAGCCCGTGGCCGGTTACGACACCCCGGCCGGGGAAACCCTGACCCTGAACCAGGGCCAGGTCATTACCTTCCTCGGCACCTACGTGTTCCAGACCAGCGAGGCCTTCGGCCTGTGGCTGGATCCCGACGCCACGCTGACCTGCACCACGGCCGCCTTCCTGGACCACGTGCCCGCCTACATCATCTACAGCGATCCTTCGCTGCCCCTGGTGCGCGGGTTCGAGGCCGGGATCGACCTGAGCCATGCCTCCGGCGGGACGTTCAATACGTCTATTTCGGTGACCTATCCCACCAACGCGACGGATGTGGGCGTCAGCGACCCCCTGAAC
>JALUJS010000139.1 GCA_027056825.1 Candidatus Krumholzibacteriia bacterium
GCTGGATCGGCCCTGGATTTGGCCTGCGGCAGCGGCCGCAGCGCGGTGTGGCTGGCCCTGCGGGGATACCGCGTCACCGGGATCGACCACCTGCCCGATGCGCTGGACCTGGGACGGCGGCTGGCCGCCCACCATGGCGTGGTCTGCACCTTCACGGTCGGCGACCTGCGCGACCTGTCGGTGATCCCGCCCGGTCCCTGGGCCGTGATCACCATCTTCCGTTATCTCCAACGCGACCTGATCCAACGGGCGGGTGAACTGCTGGCGCCCGGCGGGGTGTTCCTGATGCGCACCTTCCTGGATCTGCCCGGTTGGGACGGCAAGCCGTCGCGGCGCTACAGGTTGCGCCCCGGGGAACTGCCCGCATACTTTCCCGCGCCGGAATTCACGGTTCTGGCCTACGAGGAAAGCCGCGACCCGGACGGCCGTCCCGCCGCGGGGATCGCCGTGTGCAGGAAGTGATCCCTGCCGAGGTTTTTCCGGGCAAACGGTCCCCGGATCGCTTATCCTTCCCGGCGCATTCCTCACCCATTTCCAGCCACGGAGGCAGTCGTGCAGATCGGCATCATCGGCATGAAGTTCACGGGCAAGACCACCCTGTTCAACGCCATCACCGGGGCGCAGCAGCCCACCGGCCAAGGCGGTGTCGAGCCCCACCGGGCGGTGGGCAAGATCCCCGACCCGCGCCTGGACAAGCTGACGGAGATGTTCAACCCCAAGCGCACCGTCCACGCGGCGGTGGAATGGGTGGACATCCCCGGCTTCGAGGGCGGCGCCGGGGCCGACGGCGGCCGCGAGGCCACGCGCTTCCTGGAACACGGGCGCAAGGTCGACGCCCTGGCCCAGGTCGTCCGCTGCTTCGACGGCGGCTACGGCGCGCCCGATCCGGTGGGCGAGCTGGAGGCCATGGCCCTGGAGCTGATCCTGACCGACCTGCAGGTGGTCGAGAACCGCCTCGAACGCCTGGCCAAGGACAAGGCCCGCATGGGCAAGGTGGCCAACCCCCTCGAACCCCCCTGCTTCGAGCGCCTCAAGGAGCAGCTGGAGAACAACCGCCCCCTGCGCGAGCTGGAACTCAACCCGGACGAGCAGAAGCTGGTCTCCGGGTTCGCCTTCCTGACCCTCAAACCCATGATGGCGGTGCTGAACCACGCCGAGGGCGAGGAGCCGGGACCGGAGGTGTTGGCCGCCGCCGGTGACGCGGCTTCGGAGGTCGTGTCCCTGTGCGCGTCCGTGGAAGAGGAACTGGCCCAGCTCGATCCGGAGGAGGCCGCCGAGTTCCTGGCCGACCTGGGCATTGCCGAGCCCGCGGTGGCCGCCATGATCCGCGCCGCCTACGGTGCGCTGGACCTGCAGAGCTTCTTCACCGTGGGACCGGACGAGTGCCGCGCCTGGACCGTGCGCAAGGGGGCCACGGCGCCCGAGGCGGCCGGGGTGATCCACTCGGACCTGCAGCGCGGTTTCATCCGCGCCGAGGTGACCGCCTACGACGACCTGGTCGCCGCCGGCAGCCTGGCCGCCGCCAAGGCCTCCAACAAGGTGCGCCTGGAGGGCAAGGCCTACCAGGTGCAGGACGGCGACGTCATCGAGATCCGGTTCAGCGTGTGATGCCGGGGCCGGATCGGCATTCCGCCGCACCGGATTCCTCCACGGCCGCCTCGCGCCGCGATCCTGCCTTCGCCATCCTGCTCCTGGTCCTGCTGCTGGCGGGGATCCTGCTGTGGAGCCTGTTGCTGCCCCGCGCCGAGCGCTCGGTCTTCGGGCGCGTGCCCATCCTGGACGAGGTCTACTACCTGGATCGGGCGGTGGAACTGCGCGGCTGCGGCCTCTGCCCCAGCGAACCCTGCTTCATGTCCCCCCTGTATCCCCAGCTGATCCGGCTGACCGGCAGCGCCGTATCGGTACCCGAAGACCGCGCCGTCGATCCGCGCGCGTTGCGGGGCATCCGCCTCTTGCAGGTGGCGTGCTGGCTGGGCACGGTGCTGCTGCTGGCCTGGATCGGGCGCCGGGACCTGGCGCCTCCGGATGCGGGCCCGCGCACGCGCCTGGCGGCCGCCGCCCTGCCCGCCCTGCTGTATTTCCTCTACCGCCCGGCCGCGGCCTACGCCACGGCCGTGCTGATGGAGATCCCGCTGACCTTCCTGGTCACCCTCGCGGTGGCCCTGGCGCCCGGGCGCGGTCGGGGGGACCGGCCGGGTGCCATCCGCATGCTGGCGCTGGGCCTGGTGATCGGGGCGGCCGCCCTGCTGCGCGGCACCGCGCTGGTGATCCTGCCGGTGTTCGCGGGTCTGGCGGCGTGGCGGGAATGGAGGCGATCCCGGCGCGGCTCCCTCCTGGCGGCCGCGATCCCCCTGCTTGCGGCGGCGCTGGTGATGCTTCCGGCGGTGATCCACAACTCCAGGCTGGCCGGACGCCTCAGCCCGCCGACGCTCAACGCCGGGGTGAACCTCTACATCGGCAACGGACCGGACGCCAACGGGTTCTACGTCACCTCGGTCAACGGCGACTGGCGGCGGGATCCGGCGGGCCGGCAGTTCCTGGCCGCCCGGCTCGGTCGCGCGGAACTTTCCCTGGCCGAGGCGGACAGCGTGTGGTCGGCGCGGGCCCGTCGTGCGATCCGCGGGAACCCCGCCCGGGCGGCACGGCTGTGGCTCAAGAAGGTCTGGCTGCATCTGCAGGCCTGGGAAATCGACCAGCAGCTACCCCTGGAGGCCTGGACGCGGCAGACCCGGTACGGCGGTCTGCTGTTCGTGTCCTACGGCCTGCTGGTGGTCCTGGGGTTGGGATACGGATTGTGGTGCCTGGGTCGGCGGCCCGGCGGACCGGTGACGGCCTGGATGCTGGCGATCCTGCTGATCATCGGGCTGCAGAGCGTGTTCTTCGTGGTCAGCCGGTACCGGCAGCTCGTGGTGCCGCTGTGGGCCCTCCTGGCCGCGGCGATGGTCCTGGACCGGTCGCTTTCGGTGCGCTCCCGGGCGGTGCTGGTGGCCTGCGGGGTGCTGGTGGCGGCTCCGTGGGGCCTGGGCGGGGTCCGCGACCTGTGGGCGGCCATGGCCCGGGCCAACGAGGCCCGCCGCTGGGCCCAGGTGGGGGTGGCCGAGGATTCCCGGGAGGATCTGCTGCGGGCTGGATCCATGTACCGCCAGGCGCTGGCGGACGGAGCGGTGGGGCCGGCGGCCTGGCAGGGGCTGATCGCCGTGGACCACGCCCTGGGGGACGCCACGGCGGCGGTGGCCGATCTGGACAGCGCCCTGGCGGCCTGGCCCCGGGATCCGGACCTGCTGGGGCAGAAGGCGGCCGATCTGCTGGCCGCGCACCGGGAGGATGAGGCCCTGCCGCTGCTGCGGCGCATCCTGGAAGCCAGGCCCCGCGACCCGGACGCCCTGCACAACCTCGCCGTGCTGCTGGCCCGCCGGGGCGAACCGGACCGGGCGCGGGAGTACGCCGCGCGCCTGAAGCGAAACCACCCGGAAGACCCGCGCGGGTATCTCGACCTGGGCGTCATCCTGGCCCGCCAGGGACGCACCGAAGATGCCCGCAAGGTTTTCCTCGAAGGACTTTCCGGGCATCCCGATGATGTGATTCTTCACCGCAACCTCGCGATTCTGGACGCGAAAAATTCACCCTGAATCCTAGTCCTGTGAAGATTATCCGTCCTTCCGCCCTTTCCTTCCCTGTCCCATGGACGGCTGCTTCGCCCTCCATGGCTGCGGGGCCTCCATGACGCCATGGCTACAGGGAAGGAGAGGGCGGAAGGACGGAGAATGTCAGAGGAGAACCCAGGGTGAATTCTCCGCGCTGGAATTTTCGGGCTGCCGCGTTGGGTAGGTGTCATCGGTTTTATGACATCGACACGCACGAACCCTACAGGGAGGAACGGAAATGAAAGCGCGAAACACGACACTGACCGTGGTGATGATCCTGGCGGCGGTCCTGGCCGCGTCGACGGCCCTGGCGCAGGGCCCCGGCCGCGGGGGCCGCGGCGGACATGGCCCCATGTTCGGCCCCGGAGCCGGAGACGAGTTGCCCCCCATGATGGTCGAGCGCCTGGACCTCAGCGAGGACCAGCAGGCGGCCATCGCGGAGATCCGCGCCAAGGCCCGCGCCGAGGGCATCGAGCTGCGCAAGGAGATGCTGCGGCTGCGTAACGAACTGCAGGGCGAGATGCTCAAGGACGAGCCCAGCGAGAAGACCCTCGTGGACCTGACCGAACGCATGGGCGAGCTGCGCACCAGGATGCAGGTCCAGCGGGTGAAGACCCGGCTGGCCGTGCGTCAGCAGTTGACGCCCGAGCAGCGGGACCGGATGCTGATGATGGGTGCCGGTCGTCACGGGGCCTTCGGGCCCGGCGGACGCGGTCCCGGTATGCGGGGGCAGGGCCACTGCGGTGGCGGCTTCGGCGTCAGGGGCGGTTTCGGCCCCGGTCCCCGGCCCGGCTGCGACGGCTCCGGCCCGGGCGCCATACGTGGTCCCGGCTGGCGGTTCCAGGGCGACGAGGACTGATCACGCAGGCCGGGCTTTAGCCCGGGTTATTCATGAAGGAGCGTAGCGAGGATGAGGAAACAGCGCGACAGGAAAGGGGCTCGCAAGGATTTGCGAGGGAGGCGTACCCGG
>JALUJS010000140.1 GCA_027056825.1 Candidatus Krumholzibacteriia bacterium
ATCCAGATCCTGGGCTATTGCGCCGCGGCCGCCCGCAGCTTCGGCATCACCCGGCCCCGGGCGGCCCTGATCACCGCCAGCGAGAAGGTCTCGTCCCGCATGCCGGCCACCGAACAGGCGGCCCTGATCGCCCGGATGGTATCGGATGGGGACCTGGAGGATCGCGTGGGCCCGGTGGAGGTCGCCGGACCCATTTCCCTGGACCTGGCCCTGTCCCCGGAAGCCTGCTCCATCAAGGGGTACGATTCCCCGGTGGGCGGCCGGGCGGATGTGCTGGTGTTCCCCAACATCGAGGCGGGCAACGTCTTCTACAAGACCGCCACCCGGCTGGCGGGTGCGCGGGTGGCCGCCGCGGTGGTCGGCGCGGCCGCCCCCTGCATCCTGACCAGCCGCGCGGACAGCGAAGAGTCCAAGTTCCTGTCCATCGCCATGGGGTGCCGGCTGGCTGAATGACCGTCATCCCGGTCTTGATCACCGGCTCGGGCGGGAGTAGTCTCCCTGGAAAGATCATTTCAACCGCAAGGGGGAGGACCATGGCCAAGACCAACGACAATCTCAAGGAAGCCTTCGCGGGAGAGAGCCAGGCGTTCCAGAAGTACACGGCCTTCGCCGAGGCGGCAGAGAAGGAGGGCCTGCCCAACATCGCCCGGCTGTTCCGGACCACGGCCCAGGCCGAACGCATCCACGCGGCCGGCCACCTGGCCGCCCTCGACGGGATCGGTTCGACGGCCGACAACCTGAAAGCGGCGGTGGCGGGGGAGACCTACGAGTACGAGGAGATGTACCCGCCCATGCTGGCCGACGCCGAGGCCGAGGGCCACAAGGCCAAGCGGATGTTCAAGTTCGCGGTGGAAGCCGAGAAGATCCACGCCCGGCTCTACAAGCGGGCGCTGGAGGCCGCCGAGAAGGGCGAGGACCTGCAGGAGGAGAAGTTCTACCTGTGCCCGGTGTGCGGCCACATAGAGTTCGGGGCGCCTCCGGAGAAGTGCCCCATCTGTGGCGTGCCCGCCGCGCGGTACATCCTGGTCTGACCCGCGCCCCGCACAACGCGACGCGCCGGCGATGCGGCCTGATGCGTCAGGTCCGCGTCGCCGGCGCCGTGTTTTCCACCAGGTCCTGCATGGCCGCCAGCAGTTCCTGGGCGTTGATGGGCTTGCTCACGTAGCCGTCGGCGCCGGAGTCGAGGCAGCGCTCCCGGTCGCCGATCATGGCGTGGGCCGTCAGGCTGATGACCGGGACACGCGGCAGGCCTTCCTGTTCCTCCTTTTCGCGCAACAGGCGCGTGGCCTGCAGCCCGTCCATGACCGGCATCTGCACGTCCATCAGCACGATGTCGAATGTTCCCGCAGCCAGCATGTCGAGGGCCTCCCGGCCGTTGCCCGCGATGGTGACGTCGTGGTCGTTCTTCTCCAGGATCTTCCTGACCACCACCTGGTTGACCTTGTTGTCCTCGGCCACCAGGACCTTGAGGCGGGGCTTGTCCATGGCCGACCGGTCGCCGTCGGCCTTGGGGTCGGGGTCGGCTCCCGTCCCCTTGGTCTGTCCGGAGAAGGCGGTCGGCAGGTGGCGCAGCAGTTCCTTGCGCTTGATGGGGCGGATGAAGTAGCCGCCCACGGCCGCGTCCTTCAGGCGGCGGCAGTGGCGCATGAGTCCCATGGAGGCCATGAAGAAGATCCGGGTCCGCCCGCATCCGGATTCCTTGAGGTGATCCAACATTTCCCGTGCTTCCCTGCCGTCGCCGGCGTAGCTGCACAGGATGCCGTCCAGGGACTTGTTGAGGTTGCAGGTGTGCCGCATGAACTCGGCGCCGGCGGCTGCCGAATCCACGGCCACGACCTCGGCCCCGGCCCACTCCAGCATCTCCCTGAGGATGCCGCGGTGGCGGTCGTAGGGCTCGACCACGAGGATGGAGCTTCCGGCCAGGACGGCGGGAGGGGTTTCGGTGCAGGATGCGTCCCGCCTGAAACGGGCGGTGAAGTGGAAGGACGCTCCGCCCTGCTCGTTGTTGTCCACGCCGAGGTGACCACCGAACAGTTCGGCCAGGCGTGTGCAGATGGTCAATCCCAGCCCGGTGCCTCCGTGCTTACGGGTCACCGAGGCGTCGGCCTGGGAGAACGGTTCGAAGATCTTGCGCTGGACGTCCTCGGGTACGCCGATGCCCGTGTCGTTCACCGACACGCGCACCTGGACCTCGTCCGGTCCCAGGCTGACGGGGGAGACCTCCACCCAGACCTCGCCCTTGGACGTGAACTTGATGGCGTTGCCGATGAGGTTGATCAGGATCTGCTTGAAGCGATGGCTGTCCCCGTGCAGCCGGCGCGGCAGGTCCGGCGCCACCCATGCGGTCAGCTCGAGGTTCTTGTGCTCCGCGCGCAGGGCGAGGGTGCGGATGGTGTCGTCGATGACGTCCTGCAGGTTGAAGTCGTGGGGCGACAGCTCCAGCTTGCCCGCCTCGATCTTGGAGAAGTCGAGGATGTCGTTGATGAGTTCGAGCAGGCCCTGGGCCGAGCTGCTGACGATGTCCAGGGAGTCCTTCTGCTCGGGTTCCAGGGGCGTGTCGCGGACCAGGTCGGTCATGGCGATGATGGCGTTCATGGGCGTGCGGATCTCATGGCTCATGTTGGCCAGGAACTCGCCCTTGGTCCGGTTGGCCGCGTCGGCGGCGTCGCGGGCGGCCACCAGTTCGGCCGTCTGCTCGGCCACGAGCTTCTCCAACTCCATCTGCTTCAGTTGCATCTGGTAGTAGCGCCACCACACCGCGCCGCCCAGCAGGGCCAGGAAGACCACGGCCACCAGCCCCTTGAACAGGCCGGTCTCGTGGAAGTGGGGCTGGAAGTTCAGGGCCACCTCGGCCGGACTCTCGCACCAGATGCCGTCGGCGTTGGCGGCCATGACCTGGAAGGTGAACTCCCCGGCCGGCAGGTGCGTGTAGTAGGCGGTACGGCGGGAGCCGGCGTCGATCCAGTCCTCGTCGAAGCCCTCCAGCCGGTAGCGGAAGGTGATCCCCTGGGGGTTGTCGTACTGCAGGCCGGTGTAGTTGATCTCCAGGTTGCGCGTTCCGGGCGGAATGTGGAGGTAGCCGGACGGCTTCAGGGGCTCGCGGTTCAGCAGGACGTTCTCCACCACCACGGTGGGGGGCACGGTGTTGGGCCTGGCCATGGAGGGATCGAAGCGCACCGCACCGCCGTCGGTGGCGATCCAGATTAGGCCGTCGGGACCCTTCAGGATGCTGCGCTGGGAGCCGCCGTTGCACTCGCGGGCGGGGAAGCCGTTGCGCGCACCGAAAAGGGTGTAGGGGATGCGTTGCAGCTTGCCCGCCAGGTGCCGGGAGATGTCGGACTTGTCGATGCCGAACACGCCCTGGGCGCAGGTCATCCACAGCCGCCCGAAGTCGTCCTCGATCACACCGTAGAGCTTGTCGTCCAGCAGTCCGTCCTCTACGCCCAGGGAAGTGGCCTGGCCGTTGTCGAAGCGGACCAGGCCGTTGCCGTAGGTGGCGATCCAGATCACGCCGTCGTCGTCCTGGAAGAAGTTCAGGGCGAACAGGCCGTCGAAGCCGTTGGTCTGGATGGGCGATACGAATCCCTGGTCCGTCTGGATGGCCGGCCCGCCTTCGGTAATGGCCCAGATGCGGCCCTGGGCGTCCCGCTCGATCCAGCGTACGGCGGGACTGGGCAGGCCGTCCTGCGTGGTGTAGTTGACGATCCCGCCGTCCGGCCGGATGACGGAGATGCCTCCGCCCAGGGTGCCGATCCAGACCGAACCGTCCCCGTCGATGAAAATGCTGCGGACCTGGTTGTCGGCCAGCCCGCTGGTCGAATCCCAGATCCTGACGTCGCCGTGCCTGATGCGGGCCACCCCGCGGTCGGTGCCGACCCACAGGGTTCCGTCGTCGGCCACGGCCACGCTGTGGGCGACCTTGCCGGGCAGGCCGTCGGCGTCGCTGATGGTCCCTACGATCGCGCCGTCGCGGATGTGGGCCACGCCGCCGTTGTCCATGCCGGCCCACATGTCCCCGTGGCGGTCCAGGGTCACGGCCCAGATGTTCTCGTCGGGAAGGCCTGAGGCCTCGTTGACGGCCTGGAAGGGGGTGGTGCGCAAGCGGGCCACGCCGTTGCTGCCGGTGCCGACCCACAGGGTGCCGTCGCGGTCCTCGAACAGGCGGCGGATGGAGTTGTCGGCCGCGTAACCCCGCCAGTCGAAAGGATCGAAATGGTCTTTGTCAAGCAGGACCAGCCCGGCGCCGAAGGTGGCCACCCAGAGGCGGCCCTCGCGGTCCCGCATGATGTCCTGCACGTCGTCCCACTGGGTCCTTCCGGACGGGGTATAGGTGCGGGTGCCCTCGGGAGTGAAATGGAGCAGGCCGTGGGGCGCGCCCACCCATAGGGAGTTGTCGGTGTCCTGGAAGATGGCCCCGGTTTCGTGGGCCTCGCCGCAGGGCAGGGGAACACGGGTCCAAGCTCCGCCGACCAGGTGGAACAGGCCGACATTGGTGGACGCCCAGAGGGACCCGTCCCTGCGTTCGATCAGGTCGCGGACCTGGCCGTGGTGAATATCCCCGGGACTGGCCAGGGGTCGGAGCCGTTCGCCGTTCCAGG
>JALUJS010000141.1 GCA_027056825.1 Candidatus Krumholzibacteriia bacterium
GCCCAGGGTGGCCTCGACGACGGCGTCCTGAAGCCCGGCCTGTACGCCGACGCCGTCGTCGAGGCCACCCTGGGCCACGCGGGCGAGCCGGTGACCGGCGCCGACCGGGAGCCCCTGGTCATCCCGGCCACCGCCCCGTTGATCACCGGCAAGCGCGCCGTCGTCTACGTCCGTGACCCGGGCGCCGAGAAGCCGACCTTCAGCGGCCGGGAAGTGGTGCTGGGCCCGCGGGCCGGCGACGTGTACATCGTGCGTGAGGGTCTGAGCGAAGGCGAACTGGTGGTCACCAACGGCGCCTTCAAGATCGACAGCGCCCTGCAGATCCAGGCCAAGCCCAGCATGATGAATCCCACCGGGGGCGGGCCGGCTCCGGGCCACCACCACGGCGGCGACGCGCCCGTCACGGCCCCCTCGGCCGCAGCTGCCGGGCATGAGGATGAAACCTCCGTCTACGAAGCTCCCGCCGCCTTCACGAAGCAGCTGGGCGCCGTCCTCGACGCCTACCTGGACGTCCAGCGGGCCCTGGCCGGTGACGACGACAAGGCCGCCGCCCAGGCCGCGCGGACTGTGACCGCGGCCCTGGGCCGGGTGGACATGGCCCTGCTGTCCGGAGAGGGCCACATGGCCTGGATGCGGGACCTGGAGGTGCTGGACAAGAGCGCCGGTGCCCTGGCCGCAGCCGACGATATCGACGCCCGGCGCGAGGCCTTCCTGGACCTGGGCCCCGGCCTGTGGGACGCCCTGGAACGTTTCGGCTACCGGGATGGCCGGACCATCCGCCGCTTCAACTGCCCCATGGCGGACGACAACGCCGGCGGCGACTGGATCCAGCTCGACGCCACCACCGCCAACCCCTACTTCGGTTCGGCCATGTCGCGGTGCGCCAGCCAGACCGATTCCCTGACCGCCGCGGACAAGCACAGAGGTGACCACAGTGAATAACCCCATCGCAAAAGGATCCTGGGTGGACGGGCTGCTGCGCTTCTGCCTGGAGAACAAGCTCATCGTGGCCATCGGCGTGCTGATCCTGGTCTTCACCGGCATCATGGTCGCCCCCTTCGACTGGGACCTGGGCGGACTGCCCCGCGACCCCGTGCCCGTGGACGCCATCCCGGACCTGGGCGAGAACCAGCAGATCGTGTTCACCAAGTGGATGGGACGCTCGCCCCAGGACGTCGAGGACCAGATCACCTATCCGTTGACCGTGGCCCTGCTGGGGCTGCCGGACATCAAGACCGTCCGCAGCTATTCCATGTTCGGGTTCTCGACCATCTACGTGATCTTCAACGAGAAGGCCGACTTCTACGATTCGCGCTCGCGGATCCTGGAGAAGCTCAACAGCCTGCCGCCGGGCACCCTGCCCCGCGACGTGCAGCCGGGCCTGGGCCCGGACGCCACCGCCCTGGGCCAGGTCTTCTGGTACACCCTCGAGGGCCGCGACGAGGACGGCAACCCCGCCGGCGGCTGGGACCTGGACGAACTGCGCAGCCTCCAGGACTGGTACGTCCGCTACGGGCTGATGTCGGCCGAAGGCGTCTCGGAGGTGGCCTCGGTGGGCGGTTTCGTGCGCGAGTACCAGATCGACGTGGACCCGGACGCCATGAGCGCCTACGGCGTGAGCCTGGACCAGGTCTTCTCCGCGGTGCGCCAGTCGAACATCGACGTGGGCGCGCGGACCATCGAGATCAACCGCGCCGAGTACATGATCCGCGGCCTCGGCTTCCTCAAGAGCACCGACGACATCTCCCGCAGCGTCATCACGGCCCGCGACGGCGTGCCCGTGACCGTGGGCGACGTGGCCACGGTGAACACGGGCCCGGCCCTGCGCCGCGGCGCGCTGGACAAGGAGGGGGCCGAAGCGGTGGGCGGCGTGGTCGTGGTCCGCTACGGGGAGAACCCCCTGGCCGCCATCAAGAACGTCAAGGCCAAGATCGAGGAGATCTCCCCCGGCCTGCCCAGCCGGACCCTTCCCGACGGCCGGGTGAGCAAGGTGACCATCGTCCCGTTCTACGACCGCACCGGCCTGATCTACGAGACCCTGGGCACCCTGAACACCGCGCTGACGGACGAAATCCTGATCACCATCATCGTGGTGATCGTGATGATCATGCACCTGCGCAGCAGCATGCTGATCGCCGGCCTGCTGCCCCTGGCGGTGCTGATGTCGTTCATCGGCATGAAGCTCTTCGGGGTGGACGCCAACATCGTGGCCCTGTCGGGCATCGCCATCGCCATCGGCACCATCGTGGACATGGGGGTGATCCTGTGCGAGAACATATTGCGCAACCTGGACGAAGCCGGCCCTGACGCCGACCGCAAGGAAGTGATCTTCCGGGCCTCGTCCGAGGTGGGCAGCGCCGTGGTGACCGCCGTCTCGACCACCATCATCAGCTTCCTGCCGGTGTTCACCATGCAGGCGGCCGAAGGCAAGCTGTTCAAGCCCCTGGCCTACACCAAGACCTTCGCCCTGATCGCCTCGGTCATCGTGGCCCTGACGGTGATCCCTCCCTTCGCCCACCTGCTGTTCACCCGCAAGGTGGCGCCGGTGCGCGCCAAGCGCATCTCGGGCCTGCTGCTGTTCCTGGTCGGCATCCTCGCCGCCACCAACCTTTCGGTTCCCCTGGGCCTGGGGCTTGCGCTGTGGGGGCTGTACAGCCTGGTGGAGGAGATCATTCCGGAGCGCCTGCGCCGCTACGGCCCCTGGCTCGCCAACTACATCGCCGTGTTCATCGTGGCCGTCTTTCTGGCCGAGCACTGGCTGCCCCTGGGCCCGGGCAAGGGCCTGCTGCTGAATTTCATCTTCGTGGCCCTGCTGCTGGGCGGACTGCTGCTGGCCTTCTTCCTGCTGGCCAGGTTCTACACCCGCATGCTGGCCTGGTGCCTGGACCACAAGTTGCTGTTCCTGGCCTTCCCGGTGGCCCTGATCATCCTGGGCATGACGATCTGGCGCGGCTTCGATACGGTCTTCTCCTTCCTGCCCGGCGTGGGCGGGGATGCGGGATCGGGCTTCGCGGCCAAGGTCTGGTCCGGGCCCCGGCACGCCTTCCCGGGCCTGGGCAAGGAGTTCATGCCGCCGCTGGACGAGGGTTCGTTCCTCTACATGCCCACCACCATGCCCCACGCCTCCATCGGCGAGGCGCAGGACGTGCTGGCCAAGCTGGACATGGCCATCGCCGACATCCCCGAGGTCGCCCAGGTGGTCGGCAAGCTGGGCCGGGCGGATTCGCCCCTGGACCCCGCGCCCATCTCCATGGTCGAAACCATCATCAACTACCTGCCCGAGTACAAGACGGACAAGAACGGCCACCGGCTGCGGTTCAAGTACGACAAGGACACCGAACAGTTCGTGCGCGACGAGTTCGGCGAACTCATCCCCGACAAGCACGGCCGGCCCTACCGCCAGTGGCGCGATCACATCCGCAACCCCGGTGACATCTGGCAGGAAATCGTAAGGGCCACCCGCCTGCCGGGCACGACCTCGGCTCCGGAGCTGCAGCCCATCGCCGCCCGGCTGGTCATGCTCCAGAGCGGCATGCGCGCCCCCATGGGCGTGAAGGTCAAAGGCCCGGACCTGGAGACCCTGGAGAAGGTGGGCCTTGATATCGAGCGTTTCCTCAAGGAGGTCCCCTCCATCGAGGCCTCGGCCGTGATCGCCGACCGCATCGTCGGCAAGCCGTACCTGGAGATCGCCATCGACCGCGACGCCATCGCCCGCTACGGGCTGACCATCGGCAAGGTCCAGCAGGTGATCGAGGTGGCCCTGGGCGGCAAGACCGTCACCACCACCGTCGAAGGCCGCGAGCGCTACGGCGTGCGCGTCCGCTACGCCCGCGAGCTGCGCGACTCCATCGAGGGTATCGAGGGCGTGCTCGTGCCGGCGCCCGGGGGGATCCAGATCCCGTTGGCCCAGCTGGCGGACATCCAGTACGTGCGCGGACCGCAGGTCATCAAGAGCGAGGACACCTTCCTGGTGGGCTACGTGCTTTTCGACAAGAAGCCCGGCGCCGCCGAGGTCGACGTCGTCCAGGACGCGGACAGGTATCTGAAACAGAAGATCGCCACCGGGGAATTGGACCTGCCGGCCGGCGTCAGCTACACCTTCGCCGGCAGCTACGAGAACCAGGTGCGTTCGGAGAAGCGGCTGATGATCGTGCTGCCCGCGGCCCTGTTCGTCATCTTCATGATCCTTTACTTCCAGTTCCGCTCGGCGGTGACCACGGCCATGGTCTTCTCGGGCATCTTCGTGGCCTGGTCCGGCGGCTTCCTGCTGATCTGGCTGTACGGACAGCCCTGGTTCCTGGACTTCTCCCTGTTCGGAACATCCATGCGCACCCTGTTCCAGATCCATCCCATCAACCTGAGCGTCGCGGTCTGGGTCGGCTTCATCGCCCTGTTCGGCATCGCCTCGGACGACGGCGTGATCATGGCGACGTTCCTGGACCAGACCTTCGCCAAACGGAAGCTCACGGACCCGGCGTCCATCCGCGCAGCCACCCTGGAGGCTGCCGGGCGCCGGATCCGGCCCGCGCTGATGACCGTGGCCACCACCATCCTGGCCCTGGTCTCGGTGCTGACCAGCACCGAGAC
>JALUJS010000142.1 GCA_027056825.1 Candidatus Krumholzibacteriia bacterium
GCTACAAACCCGTCTGCGCCCACACCGGCGAGGACGGCCTGGATTACGCCCTCGACGAAGGCTGCGACCTGATCCTGCTGGACCTGATGTTGCCCGGCATCGACGGGCTGGAGGTCTGCCGCCGGCTCAAGGACGACGACCGGGCGGCCTCCATCCCCGTGGTGATGCTGACGGCCAAGGGGGAGGAAGAAGACATCATCGCCGGCTTCGAGGCCGGGGCCGACGACTACATCACCAAGCCCTTCCGGCCCAAGGTCCTGCTCGCGCGCGTCAAGGCCGTCCTGCGGCGCGGTCCGGCCCGGCGGGTGACCGCCAACGACAACCTGGAGCTCGGGCCCCTGAGCATCCATCCGGGGCGTCACGAGGCCACCGCCGACGGCCGGCCGCTCGACCTGACGCGGACGGAGTTCCAGATCCTGCATTTCCTGGCCCTGCGGCCCGGCTGGGTGTTTACCCGGCGGCAGATCGTCCGGGCCGTCCACGGGGACGACTATCCCGTCACCGGCCGTTCGGTGGACGTCCAGATCGCCTCCCTGCGCCGCAAGCTCGGCGCGTGCGGTGGCATGATCCAGACCGTCCGGGGGGTCGGCTACAAGATGGGTGACTGACGCCATGAACCGTCGCAGCCTGCTGTGGACCATCGCCCCGCCCATGTTCGCCATCCTGGCGGTGGCCATCGCCCTGGTGACGGGTTTCACCGGGCGGTCCGTGCGGACCTACTTCCTGACCCGCACCGCTGCGGACCTCCACAACCAGGCCCGCCTGACCATCGGGGAATTCGCTCCCCTGGTCGCAAGCCACGCCACGGCCGCGATCCAGGCGCAGTGCCGCAGCTTCGGCGCCGTCTCCGGCGTCCGCTTCACCGTCATCGCGGCCGACGGGACTGTCCTCGGCGATTCCCAGGGCGATCCCCGCGCCATGGAGAACCACGCCGGACGGCCCGAGGTGGCCGCCGCCCTCTCCGGACAGCCGGGACGGGCCGACCGCTTCAGTGCCACCGTCGGCAACCGCCGCCTCTACGTCGCGGTGCCCGCGCCGGGCGATCCGGTCCCGTTCGTGGTGCGGACCTCCGTTTCCCTGGCCGATCTCAACGACCTCATCGGCAGCATCAACCGCCGCATCGTCGTCGCCGGACTGGCGCTCCTGCTGATCGCCGGCGTGGCCGTCCTGCTCTTCTCGCGCTCGGCCGGCATGTCCCTGCGCCGTCTGCGCGAGGCGGCCGAGAAGCTGGCCGACGGCGACTTCGGCGTGGACCTGGACGTGGGCGGTCCCAGCGAGATCATCGCCGTGGGCGAGGCCATGCAGCACATGGCCGGCCGCCTGCAGGAGCAGCTGGAGACCATCGCCGCCGAGCGCAACGAACTGCAGGCGGTCATGAGCAGCATGGTCGAAGGGGTGCTGGCGGTGGATTGCGACGAGGTGGTCTTCGGCCTGAACAACTCCGGCGCGCGCATGCTGGGCGTCGAGGTGAGGGCCGCCATGGGCCGCACCATCCAGGAGGTGGGGCGCAACCCGCGTTTGACCGCCCTGGTCCAGGAAGTGCTGGCCGATTCCCGCACCCACGAGTGCGACATCCACCTGACCATCCCCGGGGAACGCTGGGTCCAGGTCCACGGCACCCCCCTGCTGTCCGCGGACGGCGCCCTGCTCGGCGGGCTGCTCGTCCTCAACGACATCACGCGGCTGCGCCGCCTGGAGAACATGCGGCGGGACTTCGTGGCCAACGTCTCCCACGAACTCAAGACCCCCATCACCGCCATCAGGGGTTTCTCCGAGACCCTGTTGGAGGATCCCCCCGACGACGAGCAGGAACGCCGGCGCTTCCTGTCCATCATCATCGCCCAGGCCGATCGGCTGGAGGCCATCATCTCCGACCTGCTCGACCTCTCCCGGCTGGAGCAGGAGACCGACCAAGGCACCCTGGAGCGGACGCCCACCTCCCTGGCGCCCCTGCTGGAGCGCGTGGTCCAGGACGCCCGCGACAGCCGGTCCACAGCGGAAGGGCGTATCGACCTGGCATGCCCGGCGGACCTCACCGCCGACGTCAACCCGCGGCTGGTCGCCCAGGCGGTGGGCAACCTGCTGGCCAACGCCCTGAAGTACAGCCCGCAGGATTCCCCCGTGACCCTCGCCTGCCGCCGGGAAGGGGACCAGGTCCTCATCGCCGTCACCGACCGGGGACCGGGCATCGCGGCCGAGCACCTGCCGCGCCTGTGCGAGCGCTTCTACCGCGTGGACAAGGCCCGCAGCAGGCAACTGGGCGGCACCGGTCTGGGCCTGGCCATCGTCAAGCACATCGCCCAGGCCCACGGAGGCCGCCTGGACATCCGGAGCGAGCCCGGCAAGGGCAGCACCTTCACCCTCATTCTTCCCGCCGAGGTTCCCGCATGAAGATCCATCTGCAGAAGGAAATCGACCAGCTCAAGAAAAGGCTCTTCCACCTCTCTTCCCTGGTGGAGGAAAACCTGGAAAAGGCCATCCGGGCGGTCACCCGGGGGGACCGTGAACTGGCCCGCGAGGTGCGCGCGAAGGACGCGGAGATCGACCTGCTGGAAGTGGAGGTCGAGGAGGAGTGCCTGAAGATCCTGGCCCTGCACCAGCCGGTGGCTGTGGATCTGCGCCTGCTGGTGGCGGTCCTGAAGATGAACAACGACCTGGAACGCATCGGGGACCTGGCCGTGAATATCGCCGGCGGCAGGGGCTGCCGCCGCGGCAAGCCCCTGCCGGCCGAGCTGGCCGCGGCCTTCGGGGAACTGGGCCTCAAATCCCGGGTCATGCTGCGGGACAGCCTCGACGCCCTGGTGAATCTCGATGTGGAGGGAGCCCACGCGGTGCTGAAGGCGGACGACGAGGTCGATGCGCATTACCACGACCTGTCCCGGAAGCTCACGGCCAGCCTCGCCGATGACCCCGGGCAGGCCGAGAGCATCATCTGCTGGCTGCTGGCGGCCAAGAGCATCGAGCGCGTGGCCGACCTGGCGACCAACATCGCCGAGGACACCATCTACACCAGCGAAGGCACCATCATCCGCCACCGCGGCGTCGAGGACTCCGAGGACTGACCTGCAACCGGTCCGGATCAGTCCGTCGTGAACAGGCTCCGCAACCGGATGCGGCGCGGGGCGAACTCGCCGGTGGCCTCGGCCTGCAGGGACGCGAGCCTGGCCTCGAACTCGCCCAGGGTCCAGCAATCACCAGGGGTCAGACCGGCGAGCGACCGGCCCCGGCGGCCCATCTCGTCCTCGTTGAGGGGACAGGTGCTGCGTCCGGCCTCTTCCCCGCTTTCATCACACCAGCGCAGGGGCAGCCCCTGGGTGCGACAGACGTAGGGCCGCCACCGGTAAATCCGGCAGGCTCCCGTGTCGTCGAGAAAGGCGCAGCGGCCGGGCGGATGGGGATCACCGGCGGGGTCGGCCCACCGGTGGCGATGGGCCAGGATCCAGGCCGCCTCGATCTCCAGGACCGTCAGGTCGTCCTGGCAGCAATCGCTGCAACCGCGCCGACAGACGAGACAGGATTCCAACCGGGCATGAAGCGCACCGGCGCGGGCGTCGATTTCCGCGTAAAGCTCCGCGAGGCGGTCCAGCCAGACACGGCCGATGGGGCGCGGGACGGTCACTTGCGCAGGGTGGTTTCGCCCACCTTCAGCTCGGCGGGGGCGTCGGGATCCAGCAGCCAGGCCAGCCTGCGGGCACCTTCCCGGATGTCCTCCATGGCGCCGCAGAAACTCAGGCGCAGGTGCCCCTCCATGCCGAAGGCGGCGCCAGGCACCGTCACCACCTGGATCTTCTCCAGGATGCGGGCGGCCAACCGCACCGAGTCGGTGTCGAAGGCGGAGAAATCGCAGAAACAGTAGAAGGTCCCGCCGGGCGGGGTCACCTTCAGGCCGGGAATGGCCCGCAGCAGGGAGACCAGCGCGTCACGCCGGGTTTCCAGGTCGGCACGCAACCGGGCCACCGAGCCCTGCTGGCCCTCCAGGGCCGCCACCGCGGCGGTCTGGGACAGGCTGCACGGCCCGCCGGACTGGTGCGACTGGATGCTGGCCATGGCACGGATCAGGTCGCGCGGACCCACCGCCCAGCCGATGCGGAACCCAGTCATGGCGTACTGTTTGGAGACCCCGTTGAGCACCACGACGGGCGCCTCGTCGATGTCCCGGTCCGTGCAGTCGTAGACGTTGACGGCGCGGCCGCCGTCGAACACTAGGCGGTGGTAGATGTCGTCCATCAGCAGGACGATATCGCGCTCCTCGCACAGCCGGACCATGCCCCGGATGAAGTCGTCGCTGTAGACGTGCCCCGACGGATTGTTGGGACTGTTCAGCAGGATGGCCCGCGTCCGCTCCGTCACCGCGGCGGCCATCTGGTCCACCGTCGGCTCGTAGACCCCCGCCGGCGGGGCGACGGTCACAGGAATGCCTCCGGCCAACCGCACCATGTCCGGGTAGCTGACCCAGTAGGGCACCGGGAAGACAACCTCGTCCCCCGGATCGACCACAGCCAGCAGGGACACCATGATGGCCTGCTTGGCTCCCGCCGAGGCCATCACGTTCTCGCGCGCCACCTTGCGGCCGTAG
>JALUJS010000143.1 GCA_027056825.1 Candidatus Krumholzibacteriia bacterium
AACTTGTCCAGCAGTTCGTCGCGCAGGCAGGCCTCGACGTGTTCCAACTGCCGGTCGGGTTGCTGATCCATGTTCGTCCGATTCCCTTCTAGGCGACCCGGCGATAGAGCGCGCGGTAGGCTTCCGCCGACTTCCGCCAACTGAAATCCCGGTCCATGGCGCGCTTCTGGATGGAGCGCCAAGTCCGGGGCCGTCGATAGTATGCCACCGCCCGCTGCACCGCGCCCGGTGAGTTGAGGTTCTTCAGTTCGCTCCAGGCCGATGCCGCGGGATCATCCCGGTCGGCCGGCGCCACGAACCCCACGTTGGCGTCGCAGCGCAGGCTGCCGTCCTCCAGGGAGCCATCCCCGATCCCCAGCCAGCGCACCAGCCGTCGCAGTTCCCGCAACCAGGCGCGGATCCCGGCGCCAGCGGCAGGCACAGGCCGGGTGACGATCTCCAGCAAGGGCGCGCCGGCCCGGTTCAGATCCACCGCCACCGTGCCTGGTCGCGGCCCGGCCAGCAGGCGGCCCGCGTCCTCCTCCAGGTGCATCCTTTCCAGGGGCATGGTCATGCCCGCCACCGCCAGGGATCCACCTACGGCCAGGGGCGCCTGTTTCTGGGTGATCTGGTAGTTGCGCGGCAAGTCCGGGTAGAAGTAGTGCTTGCGGTCGAAACGGCTCACCGGAGCCACCCGGGCGCCCAGGGCCAGGGCCATCCGGGCGCCCAGCATCACCGCGTCGGCTGACAGCACCGGCAACGAGCCCGGCAGACCCATGCAGACCGGGCAGATCAGGGTATTGGGCTCGGCATGGGCGTCGTTGCGGCAGCCGCAGAACAGCTTGGTCGGCGCGCGCAGGCGCACGTGGATCTCCAGACCCACCGCCGGACGCAATCCGTTCAGTCCGTCCGCCACCACGGCGCCTCCTTCCCGGCGCGGAACGCCAGTTCCTGTTCCAGGGCCTCGGCCATGGCCAGCAGCTTTTCCTCGCTCCGAGCCGCGCCCACAAGCTGGATGCTCAGGGGCAGGCCCTCGTCGTCCAGCCCCGTGGGCAGGGTGAGCGCCGGCAGGCCCGCCAGGCTGGCCGGGACGGTGAACCTGTCGGCCGGATACATCGCCACCGGGTCGTGGCGGTAGGCTCCCAGCGGCCAGGCGCCACCGGCGGCGGTGGGCAGGACAAGGGCGTCGTACCGCCGCAGGGCCGCGGTCATGCGCGCGGCCAGGTCCCTGCGCGCCGCGCAGGCCCGGTGGTAAAAACGATCCCGGTGCCCGGCGGCCAGGACGTAGGCGCCCAGCATCAGGCGCCGCTGGACCTCCGGACCGAAGCCCCGGCTGCGCACCTCGCGGACGGCCCGCAGGTACGGCGGGTCGTCCCCGCCCGTGTCCGGGTTCCCGGGGGCGATCCCGTACAGGCTCCCGTCGTAGCGGGCCAGGTTGCTGGAGGCTTCCGCCGCGGCGATCACCAGGTAGGTGCGCACCGGATCGGCCGCAAATCCGATATCCATATCATCAACAATCCAACCGAGTTGTCTGCATCGGATCAAGTTGTGCTCGAAATCCTTCGCGGCGACCGGAGCCAACGCCCCTCCCACCAGGTCCCGGGGAACCGCCAGGCGCCATCCGGCCCCAGGCGCCTCCTCCCGGTCCGCCGACCAGGCCGGCCCCGCGCAGGTGGCGTCCCGGGGATCCGGACCGGCCAGCAGCCGGAACACCAGCCGGGCGTCGGCCACGGACCGGGCCAGGACCCCGATGACATCCAGCGAGGAGGCGAAGGGCACCAGCCCGTACCGGGATACGCGGCCATAGGTGGGCTTGAGGCCCACGATCCCGCAGCAGTGGGCGGGCAGCCGCACGCTGCCGCCGGTGTCCGAACCCAGGGCGAACCAGGCCAGACCCGCGGCCACCGCGGCCGCCGAGCCCCCGCTGCTGCCCCCGGCGGTCCGCTCCCGGTTCCACGGGTTCCTGACAGGGCCATAATTGCTGTATTCACAGGATGATCCCATGCCGAATTCATCCATGTTCGCAAGGCCCAGGAACCCGCAACCGGCCTCCCTGAGGGCGGTTACGGCGGTGCTGTCGAAGGGGCTGTGGTAGTCCGTGAGGATCCTGCTGGCGCAGTCGTTGGGCCAGCCGACGCCGCAGATGTTGGCCTTGATGGCGGCCGCCAGCCCGGCCAGGGGACCGGCGACCAACGGGGCGGCCGCGTCGCCGGCCAGCACATGGGTGTAGCAACCGAGGGCGGGGTTCTCGCGAACGCAGGCCCGGGCCATGGCCGCGGTGGCCTCACGGCGTTCCCGCAGTGGCCGCCGCAGGGCCTCGACCACCGTCGCTGCCCGCCACCAGCTCATGGGGTTCCGGTGTCCGGCCGGGGCGCGGGCGCAACCACCAGCCCCGCATCCAGGAGGGGGACGTTGGCCAGGGCCAGATCCCGGTCCAGGGGCCGCGGTCCCTGGCCGGGACCCCGATCGCCTGCCGAAGTCTTTTCCAGCGCAGCCTCCGGAGCCCCTGCCATGTCCGGATCTTCCAGGCACGGCAAATGGGCGCAGAACTCCGTCACGGCCTGCATCCGCGCCTCGAGGACCGCGCGCTCCGCCGGGAGCGGGGCCAGGCCCGCCAGGCGGGCCAGATCTTCCAGGGACATGCTGCTCATGCGACCATTGTCCGGCCCGCGGCCCCATCCCTCAACCGTGAAATTGCCCGTCACGCCGCGCGGTGGTAGATTCACAGGCAGGTACCCTCCCTGCCGTGAAAGGAACGCCATGGCCACCGATACTGTCGTTGTCGCCACCTTCACCAACCAGCCCGAGGCCGAGGCCATGCGCGAGCGCTTGGCCTCCCTGGGCATCACCGCCGAAATCCGCCGGGACAACGTCGGCGGTATGTATCCCCAACTGGACATCCAGGAAGGGATCGACCTGGTGGTCGCAAGCGAAACCGCCGACGCCGCCCGGCAGGCCATCGCCGACCTGCAGACCGAGACCGCCGGGCCGCCCTGGACCTGCCCGGCCTGCGGCGAGGAGGTCGGCGGCAACTTCACCGCCTGCTGGAACTGCGGCCGGGAACGCGGGTGAGAACCCGAGCCACCCCGGTCCGCCCTCCGATCGACCTGGCTTGGACGGCGCTCCTGCTGGCCGTCGCCCTGGCCGCGCGGACCATCGCCTCGCCCCTGCCGGCTCCGCCCCATCACCCCCTGCCACAGGGCGTCCAGGACGAGCCCCCCGCCCTGCATCGCGACTACGACGTGCAGAGCTACGACCTGGCCCTGGACATCGACCCGGACCGGAAAACCCTGGCCGGGCGCGTGGATGTTTCCATCAAGCCCGCGCGCAGCGACCTGAACCGCGTGGTCCTGGACCTGGTGGCCAACCTGGTCTGCGACGGGGTGAGCCGCGGCGAAGAGCAGCTCGACTACCGGCACGACGGGGACAGCCTGGTGATCTACCTGCCGTCGGCATTGCACCTGGAGCGCACCGACACCCTGCGCGTGCTCTACCACGGCACCCCCTTGCCCCACGGCGTGTTCGGCGCCGGCTTCATGTGGCGCAGCCGCGACACCGGCATTCCCGGCGACCCGTCCGACGACACTCCCGTCGTCGCCACGGTGGTCGAACCCTGGAGCGCCCACTCCTGGTGGCCCTGCCGCGACGACCCGTCGGACAAGGCCCTGGTCAGCCTGGACGTCACCGTGCCTGCCCCCCTGCGGGTCATCGCCAACGGGACCCTTCTGCGTGATGAACCGGCGCCCGGGGGCAAGCGCCGCTTCGTCTGGCGCGAGGCCTACCCCATCGCCACCTACCTCGTCTCGGTCGCCATCACCGAATACGCATCCTGGAGCGAGGAGTGCCTGCCGCCTGGAGGCGCGCCGGTGCGCCTGGACTTCCACGCCTTCGCCGAGGACAGCGTCAAGGCCGCCTTCGACCTGGCGCCCACCTGCGCCATGCTGGAGATGATGACGGACATCGCCGGGTCCTGGCCCTTTCCCGGCGAAAAGTACGCCCAGGCGGAAATCAAGTGGATCGGGGCCATGGAACACCAGACCGCCACCAGCATCAGCCAGTTCATGCTGACCGGCGACCGGGCCAACGAGACCCTGGTGATCCACGAGCTGGCCCACCAGTGGTACGGAGACAGCCTGACGCCGCGCACCTGGCCGGACATCTGGCTCAACGAGGGGTTCGCGCGCTACTGCGAGGGGCTGTGGCTGGAGCGGACCTACGGCGAGGACGCCTACCGGGACTTCATGCACCGCATCGGCCCGGTCCGGCACCCGGACATGTTCGCGGGCGAGGGAATCCTCTCGGCCCCCGACCCCGTCCTGCCCAACCTCCTGATCTACGACAAGGGAGCCTGGGTGCTGCACCTGCTGCGCCTGCGCATGGGCGACGAGGCCTTCTTCGGCTTTTTGCGCGACTACGCCCAGGATCCGGCCCTGGCCCTGGGCGGCACCAACGAGGCGGCCATGACCGCCCATGCCGAACAGGCCGCGGGCTCCTCCCTGGCGGCCTTCTTCGCTCCGCTGCTGGACACCGACGCGGTGCCGGTGATCCAGGCCGAGGCCAGCGTCCGGGATGGACGCCTGACCC
>JALUJS010000144.1:0-7481 GCA_027056825.1 Candidatus Krumholzibacteriia bacterium
GTGTGCGGCCCGTGGTCCCCAGACCAGGGCCGCAACGCTATTCGGCGTAGCCCAGGTCCTTGAGCCGCTGGTGGATCTCGTCGTCCATGTCGCTCCACGACCCGCCGGAGCCGTCGTCCCCGGCGGCGCCCTGTCCCGAGTCCCGCCAGCGGACGGCGATGGCCTGCAGGTCCGCCAGTTCCTGCGGGTGGTCGGCGGCCGCATCCTTCGTCTCGCCGGGGTCATCCCGCAGATCGAACAGGGCCAGCGGCCGGCCGTCGCGACGGGCGACAAGCTTCCAGCGGCCCTTGCGGACGGCCACCAGGTCCGGCCCGTAGGCCATGGCCTCGGACAGGATGATCCGCTGGGCGTCCCCGGCAGCGGAGCGGACCAGGCTGCGGCCGGTCAGCAGCGGCGCCATCTCGCGCGCAGATGCCGGCCCGGCGGCCGGCGGGACGGGCAGGGGCGGCAACCCCATCCAGTCCAGCAGGGTGGGGGCCAGGTCCATCAGGCTGACCGGTTCGCTGCGCCGAACTCCCGGGGGAACGCCCGCGCCCCAGGCCAGCCAGGGCACATGCAACAGCTCATGGAACATGCTGTGCCCGTGACCGATGCCGAAGATGCCGCGCGGGTCGTGATTCCACTTCCGCGCCCAACCCACATGATCCAGGAACTCCTCGCCGTGATCCGAGAAGACCGACCGCAGGGTGCGGTCGCCCAGGCCCCAGCGCTCCAGGCGGGCGTCCAGGTCGCCGATGGCCCGGTCCACCTGACCGATGGTCGCATCGTAGATCGCCAGCTTCAGCGCCAGGGCGGCCTGCAACTCCTTGCCGGGGGGATCGTCCGCCAGCCCCAGGCGGGGCGCCGGGGATTCGCCCCAGCGGGCGAGTGCCCGCAGCATGGCGGCCGAGGTGTCCGCGCCCTGCGTGGTGGCCGAGGCCAGGAAGGGTTCCAGATCCTCCGGCCGGGGCGTGGTGGGCTCGTGGGGATCGTTCAGGAGGATGAAGCAGAACAGCGGCCGGTCGGCGTGGCGGCGGATCCAGTCGGCCGCCTCGGCGACCACCGCCTGGGCCTCGTCGTTGATGTACGTGTGGCGGTCGAAGCTCTCGGCCAGACCGAAGGCGAAGAACTGGTTGGAGTAGAACGCGGCGGTGCGGTAGCCCTGGGTGCGCAGATGCCGGGCCAGGGTGACCATGCCGTCGTCCAACCGCCGCGGGGGCTGGGTGTCCATGTTGCGCTCCGGGCCCGGCAGGTAGGCTCCGTGTACACCGGGCATGACCCCGGTCAGGGCGGAGGCGAACGAGGGCAGGGTCCAGGGCGCGCACGCGGTGACATCGGTAAAGACGGTTCCGCGTCCGGCCAGGGCGTCCAGGCGGGGGGAGGTCGGCCGGGAGTGTCCGTAGCAGCCCAGGTGGTCGGCCCGCAGGGTGTCCACCCCCACAAGCAGCAGGTGGGGCGGCCCTTCGCGGCGGGGTTGCAGGCGCGAGGGACGCAGGGGCCGCAGCAGCTGACGCTTCAGGTCGCGGACCATCCGGCGGCGCCTTTGTTTCAGGGTCAGGGGTGCAAAGGGGTCTCGGGGCATCGCGCTTTTCCTGGCCGGAACGATCCGGGTTTCTGGACACCGCCCCTGCGGGTCGTTACCATTGCCGACATGGATCTGCAGAACTATACACGAGAAAACGCCGTGGTGCCCCACCTTAAGTGCGCCGACCTCGAAGAGGCCGTCACGGCCCTGGTCGAGCGGCTCAAGGACCAGGCGGGCGTGCGTTCGGGCGAGCACCTCGTGGCCGAGGTCATGCGACGCGAGCAGGAAGGCAGCACCGCCGTGGGCGGGGGCCTCGTGGTGCCGCATGCCCGTTGCCGCGGCGTGGAGGAAGTCCACATCGCCGTGGCCACCCTGCAGGATCCCCTGGACCTGGGCGCGGACGACGGCAAGCCCGTCGATATCGTGATCCTGCTCATCGGTCCCGAACGCGATCCCCGGCAGATGCTGCGCGTCCTGGCGCGCCTGGCCAAACTGGTCAAGGATCGCGCCTTCCTCGACCGCCTGCGCGCCGCCGAGACCAGCGAGGATCTGCTGGCGGTTTTCGGCGACGCCACGGACTAGCCTCCCGAGAATCCTGTATCCTTTTTGCCTGTTTCCCTGTTAGCCTGCTGCCATCATCAGCGATGGGCTGGAGTCACGTCGATTTTCCGGCCCAATCATTTTCTGCCGTTTTTTCTGGAGGTCCACCATGCGCAGAATCCTCACCGCTCTCTGTCTAACCGCCCTGGCCCTGGTATGGGGCTGTTCCACGGAGCAGGCCACGAATCCGGAGCTTTCGCATCCTGACGCCTCGGTTGCGACGGGAGCCGCCGTGGTGACCCTGGATGATCTGAAAACGGGTTTCGGTAACGAAGCGGCCCTTTCGGGCCCCGATGTGGCGGTCCTGGAGTTTACCGTCAGCTCCAACGTGGTGCTGCCCGGGGATGTCCTGACCATGCAGGCCCGGGTCACCAATATCGGCAACTCGGCGGCGGTGGGGCCGTTCGATGTCTGGATCGGCGTGCTCGATACCGGCTTCGAATTCGCCCGGGTGACCATCGACCGGCTCGCGGCGGGGGAGTCGCGCAGCGGAGTCGTGAATTTCACGGTGCCCGTGGCCGATTTCGCCAAGGCCTATCCCGCCGGTTCCTACACCCTCTACTGCACCCATGATTTCGGCGACAACAATCCGACCAACAACTTCATGACCCAGGATGTGGCGCTGCGGGATTACCTGCCGGGGAATATCCAGATCTCCGTGAATCCAGTGGGCCTGGAGGCGCCCTGGACCCTGGACGGACCCTCCGGGATCCATTTTACCGGCACGGGTTCCGGCCTGTACACCGATTTGGAACCGGGTGACTACACCATCACCTGGGGGGATGTGCCCGGTTACGTAACCCCCGCTCCCGAAACCGCGACCCTGCAGCAGCAGGAGACCCTGGATTTCACCGGGACCTATGTCTTTGTCGGCGTGCCCGACACCATGAAGATGTACTTCGCCGATTGGACCGCGTGCACCACGGCCGGTTTCCTGGATCACCTGACGGCTTATATCGTCTATGAGAATCCGAGCCTGACGTCGGTCCGCGGTTTCGAGTGCGGCTACGATGTGATCTTGCCCGGGGCCAAAGGCGCGCAGATCAACACCAGCATCACCGCCAGCTTCCCCGTGCCGTCCACGGATGTGGGTGTGGACAATTCAACGGCCGGCACCTACAACCGGATCGTGGGCTATTCCGATCCCCTGCCGGTTTCCGGCAACACCGTCCTGGCCACCCTGGACATCTTCATCCTGGACAGCGGCGAGATCGACATCAGCCTGCGGCCGGCCGATCCCCAGAGCCCGCCCCTGGACGGTAATCCCAAGGTTGTGAAAGACGATTTCAACCTGTTCTCGGTTCCTGTAGGCTACGCGCCCGGGTCTCCGGCCCTGATCATCAACGGCGGCGATCCGTGCGGGGTGGTTCCCGGAAAATAGACCTTTCGCCTTGGGGCCCGGCCGTCCGGCCGGGCCCCGTTGCGCTCATACAACGCCCTGTGGTATGCTTGCCCTTTCTCGACGGCAACCGGCCTCGGCCTGGTTGTATCGATAGCCTTGCTTTGACCGGGAGACCCTTATGCGCTGGATCCTTTTCGCTTCCATTTTGCTGTCAAGCCTTGTCGTGGCCGGTTGCTTCAACGATGAGGTGTCCGCGCCCGGGCTCGATCCTGCGACACCCGAAGGTGCAACCCGACCGGCGGATTCCGGCGTGTTGCTTACCCGGGAGGACTTGTTGTCCCGGCCGGCCAAGGGCATACAGGGCGGTGCGGATGTCGCCGTCACGGAGTTCGACGCCGACACCCTCGTGGTCCGGCCCGGTGATTCCCTGACGCTGAGCGCGACGCTGGCCAATCTGGGCGGACAGCCGGCCGGCGGGCCCTTCGATGCCTGGATCGGCGTCCTGGACACGGATTTCGAGTTCGGGCGGTTGACGGTGGACAGCCTGGCGGTGGGAGAGACCCGCAGCGGGACGGTCCACTATTCGGTGCCCGTGGCCAAATTCGCCAAGGCCTACCCGCCGGGGACCTACACCCTGTATTGCACCCATGATTTCGGGGATATCAATCCCACCAACGACTTCCTGCTGCTGAACGTTCAATTGCTGCCCGATGAGCCCGTGGGCACCATCGTGATCGACGTGACCCCGGACGAGATCATGGCGGGCTGGACCTTGACCGGTCCCGACGGATCATCCCGGACCGGGAACGGGGATACGACCTTGTGGCCCATGCCGGCCGGGGAGTACACCGTGGAGTGGTTCCCGGTGATGGGTTATCCGACTCCCCCTCCCATGCAGGGCGTGCTGACCGAGGGCCAGATCATGACATTCAACGGGAGGTACTCGCAGGGCAGTTCCAGTTTCGGCATGTACTTCGACCAGGATGCCACCGAATCATGTTCCCCGGCGGGTTTTCTCGACCATGTCACCGCGTACATCATTTACCGCGATCCGGAACTGATCCAGATCCGCGGTTTCGAATGCGGCTTCGACATCACCTTGCCCGCCCAACCGGGGGCCTCGATCATTTCTGCTGTGACGACAACCTTCCCGGTTCCCGCCACGGATGTGGGGATCAATGACCCGGGCAGAGGCGTCTACAACCTCATCGTGGGCTTCAACTATGCCCTGGGCACCGTGCCCGCCACCGTGGTGGCCACGCTGGATATTCTGGTCCTGGACCAAGGCGAAATCGACATCACCCTGCGGGCGGCCGATCCCCAGAGCCCACCCCTGGACGATCTACCCAAGGTGGTGCGCAACGACTACGGACTGACATCGGTGAGCATGGCTTACGCTCCCGGCGTTCCCGCCCTGGTCATCACCGGCGGTGATCCCTGCGCGGCCGCCGTGGCCGACTTCCCGGTGGAACAGCAGGACAATTAACAAAATCCAGATCAATTCCCTGGCCGCGCCGTGACCGGGCCGGGCGCGTCCTGGTGTGCTTTGCGCGCCTGGCCCACAGTATCCGCGCGCTCCCGCTGATTTGTCAGCGCCTGCGGGATTCCGTAGGATTATCCTATCCCGTGTGGAGCGCGGTTTTCGTGCTCTCGATACTTACTTTTTTCCTTTCCGGAGGTTCGATATGCGCAGTTCCCTCCTCTTCATGGGCCTGTTATTCCTCCTTCTTGCGTGCGGTTGTTCCCGGGACCAGGTCACCGCGCCCAGTCCGCCGGACGGGACCGCGGGACAGACGGCCCTGCCCGGACGGACCGGGGAGACCGTCACCCTCGAGGACCTGCAGGCAGGATTCGGGACGGAGAAACTTGCCGGGCCCGATGTGGCGATTACGGAGTTCAGCGCCATGCCCGCCGCCGTGTATCCGGGGGATGTCCTGACGCTCCAGGCCACCGTGGCCAACCTCGGTTCGGCCGCGGCCCAGGGACCGTTCGATGTCTGGATCGGCGTCCTCAACACCAACTTCGAGTTCGCCCGCGTGACCATCGACCGGCTCCTGGTCCAGGAGTCCAGGAGCGGGGTGATGAGTTACACGGTACCCCTGGATCAGTTCGCCAAGGCCTATCCACCCGGGATCTACACCCTTTACTGCACCCATGACTTCAGCGACAGCAATCCCACGAACAACTACAAACTGGCGGACGTCGAACTCCTGCCCCCCGTCAGCCCGGTGGGTACCATCCAGGTCGATGTTTCACCCGACGGCCTCGGCGCCGGCTGGATCCTGAGCAACCTGGATGGGTACTCCATCGAGGGGACGGATGACATGACCCTGCCGGACATGCCCGTGGGCGACTACACCATCACCTGGCAGCCGGTGGAGGGCTTCCAGGAACCGGCGCCCCAGCAGGGAGTCCTGCTCGAAGGGCAGACCCTGGTTTTCAGCGGTTTCTACGAGTATATCCTGCCGCCCGAGGCGCTTGGCATGTACTTCGACCAGGATGCGACCCAATCCTGCACGACCGCCAGCTTCCTGGACCATGTCACCGCCTACATCATCTACCGGGCTCCATCCCTGGCCGAGATCCGCGGTTTCGAATGCGGTTACGATGTGACCTTGCCCGGCGCCAAGGGTGCGGCCATCAACACCAGCATCACGGCCTCCTACCCGGTGAACGTCACGGACGTGGGCATTGATGACACCTTCAACGGCATCTACAACCGGATCGTGGGTTACGCCGAGCCGCTGTTTACGACCGACAACACCATCGTGGCCACGTTGGACATCTTCGTCCTGGACAGCGGCGAGATCGACATCACCATGCGGGCCGCCGATCCGCAGAGTCCGCCCCTGGACGGTTTGCCCAAGATGGTCAAGCCGGATTTCAACCTCCTGTCCGTGCGCATGCCCTACGCCCCCGGCTCTCCCGCCCTGATCATCAACGGCGGCGATCCGTGCGGGGTGATCCCGGGCAAGTAAATATTTAAGGTCAAGACCAGGGGCCCGGCCGCCCGGCCGGGCCTCGCCCATATCCCCTGAAACCGGTAGGTCATCCGGTGGCGTTTATTTCGTGCAAATACCCTTGCATGACCCCGGGAAACCGGATAGGTTAGCCGGCCCACCCCCGATTGAGAACTTTGACACCGGATCCCTTGAAGGGAGCGCATTCATGTCCCGTGCAGATTGGAAGCCGCGCCGCAACCGGGTGCGGATAGGTGCGTCCTGCGCGGCCGCCCTGGCCGTGCTGCTTTTGGCCGCGCCACTGGTCACAGCCGCGGCCGCCGCCGTCGCCGACCACCTGCTGCTGGCCGAGATCCAGACGCTCATCGCCGATGACCCGCGCCGGCCCCAGGCCGCCGAGTTCATCGAGATCGTCAACCCCACGGCCGCGGCCATCGACCTGAGCGACTACTATCTGACCGACGCCGTCTACGCCCTGGGGGACCAGTACTACTGGCGTATCGCCGAGGGCGATCCCACCGGGGCCACCGCGGGCGGCGGATCGTTCGCCGACTTCCACGGCCGCTTCCCCGAGGGCTACAGCATCGCCGCGGGCGACACCATCGTCATCGCCGTGGCCGGCGGCAGCGCCGCCTACAGCACCGCCTACGGCAAGTTGCCGGACTTCGAGGTGTACGAGGACGGCACGGCTCCCGACCAGGTGCCCGAACTGCGCGAAGCCTTCCCCGGCGCCATAGGCGCCGGCCTGGGCGGCGGGACCAACAGTCCCTCCCTCAGCGACGGCTACGAGTCCCTCGTTCTCTACCGCTGGGACGGCAGCAGCGACCTGGTCCAGGACGTGGACTTCGCGTTCTGGGGCTCCGGGAGCACGGCGGCCCAGTTCGACAAGACCGGCGTGACCGTGGGGGCGAGCACCTACCTGGCCGACACCCCGGTGGCCAGCCAGCAGACCATCGCCGCGGCTACTTTGGTGCCCGGTCAGTCCTACATGCGGCTCAACGCCGACGAAGGCGCCGAAACGGTCACGGGCGGCAACGGCATCACCGGCCACGACGAGACCGGCGAGCCCCTGGGT
>JALUJS010000144.1:7491-13447 GCA_027056825.1 Candidatus Krumholzibacteriia bacterium
TTCGACCTGGCAGGTGACCAACCAGGATCCGGCCGCCCAACCGGCGACCTTCTTCGCCACCGCTCCGGTGATCACCGCCCACGAGGTCTCCCCGGCCGCGCCCTACGACGGCCAGGAAGTGACGCTGTCGGTGACGGCCGTGTCTTACTCGGCCCTCAGCGGCGCCACCTTCTACGTGGCCTACGACGGCGGCGCCTTTGCGCCCGTGACCGGAACCGATGCGGGCGGCGGCGTCTACACCGCGACCCTGCCCGGCCAGAGCGAAGGCACGGTGGTCAGCTGGTACGTGGTGGTGACCAACGCCGACGGCATCGAGGCCGTCTACCCCGGCTGGGGCGAGGGCGCGCCCGAGGAGTGGACCGTGGGCGCGGTGCCTCCGCCGAGCGAGGATCCGGACAAGCTGCTGCTGACGGAGATCTGCACCCTGGGCACCGACCAGGAGTTCGTCGAGATCTACAATCCCAACGATCACGACGTGGACATGTCGGACTACTACCTGACCGACGCCATCTACAGCCCCAACAACCAGTTCTACTGGCGCATCGCCGAGGGCAACCCGGGTCCCAACACCGTGGGCGGCGGCGCCTTCGGCGATTTCGAGGCCCGCTTCCCGGCCGGTTACACCATCGCCGCCGGGGACACCATCGTGATCACCATGCCGGGCAGCCAAGCCTTCACGGCCTCCTACGGGTTCCTGCCCGACCTGGAGCTGTTCGAGGACGATCCTGTCGCCGACAACGTGCCGGACATGGTGCCGGTGTGGGGCACGCCGACCAGCGGCTCCATCGTGGGCGACGGTTCGACCCCGGGCCTGAGCAACGCCGCGGAAATCGTGATCCTCTACAACTGGCACGAGGGCGACGACCTGGTCACCGACATCGACGTGTTCTCGTGGAAGGACCCCTCGTCCACCACCACGAGCTTCTTCTTCGACAAGACCGGCGTAACCGTGGGCGGTTCGACCTACGGACCCGATACCCCGGTGTCCGGTCAGCATCCCTTCGCCGCCCAGCTTTCCTTCGGCCTGTCCTACCAGCGCACCGACGTGACCGAGGGTAACCAGGCCCAGGGCGCCGGCAACGGCGTGGACGGCCGCGACGAGACCAGCGAGGACTTCAACGCCACCTTCACCGACCAGCTGGCCGCCGATCCGGCGCGTCCGGGCGGTCCGGCGGGCGAGGGCGCGGACCACGCCGAGCTGGTCGTGGAGGCCAAGACCTTCATCCCGACCATGGGCGAGACGTTCCCCATCCGCTTCATCTCGAAGCCCCGGAGCGAGACGCGCCTGCGGATCTTCGACCAGCAGGGCCGCCTGGTGGTCAGCCTTTTCGACAGCCGCTTCAACGGGCCGCCGTCGGTGATTCCCGGGGCCTACACCGCCGTGGTGTGGGACGGACGGGACGATACTTTCGAACGCGTCAAGGCCGGCATGTACATCATCCACCTCTCGGTGGTGGATAACCGTACCGGCGACCAGGAGACACTGACGGCGCCGGTGGTCGTGGCCACGCGGCTGAGCAACTAGAGAGGGTGAGCGATGACCCGGAAAGCCATCATTTTCAGCGTGCTGGCGGCCATGGGCCTGGCCCTGACGGCGGGCCCGGCGGCGGCATTCTTCGAGAACACCATGGTCAGCGCCCGCGCGCGGGCCATGGGCGAATCGGCCGTGGCCGTGCCGGGAGGGGCCTACGCGGCCTTCTACAACCCCGGCCTGCTGGCCGAGCGCACCACCGGCGAGGTGGGGGCGAGCTACGTGCAGCCCTTCCAGCTCGACTACACCGACTTCTACACCCTGGGCGCGGTGCTGCCCCTGGAGACCCGCTACGGAGCCATCGGTCTGGGCATCAGCCAGTTCAAGACCTCCTACCAGGGCGTGGACCTGAACAAGGAGACCCAGGTGAGCTTCACCCACGGTCTGACGCTGTTCGAGGACTACCACTCGCGGGTGGACTTCGGCTACGGCATCAACGTGTACCGGGTGGAACAGTCCGAAACCGTCAGCGGCCTGCTGCCCGGTGACGATACCGTCATCGGCATGGACTTCGGCCTGGCGGTCAACCTGCACAAGCGGACCACCCTGGGCGTGCTGGTCAAGAACATGAACAACCCGCAGATCGGGCTGGACGAGGAAGAACTGCCCCGCCGGCTCATCGCGGGCGTGACCTACCAGCCCTACGACGGGGTGCTGACCACCTTCGAGATCGACAACGAGCTGGGCGAGGACGTCCAGTACCACGGCGGCGTGGAAGCTCTGGTGGTCGAGGGCTTCTTCCTGCGCGCGGGCGTGGTGACCAACCCGGACAAGCTCACCGGTGGTTTCGGCTACCGCCGCGGCCAGCTGGGCGTGGACTACGGGTTCAGCACCGGCGGCGGCACCCTGGAATCGACCCACCAGTTCGGCGTGTCGTTCGCATGGGGCGGTGAGGCGCAGTGAGAAAACTCGAGCACAAGGGCGCCGCACGGATTCCGTGGCGCAGGAGGGCGACCCGCTGGGCCCTGGGCCTGGCGCTGGCCGCGCTGCTGACGCCGTGGACCCCTGTGACGGCCGCTCCGGCCAAGGTGGACCTCAACAGCGCCTCGCTGGAAGAGGTCATGGCCCTGCCCATCCCGGCGGACCTGGCCCGGCGCATCGTGGACCACCGCACCTACCTGCGCTACTTCGACAACGTCTACGACCTGATGGAGATCCAGGGCATGACCCCGGAGATCCTGGCCCGTCTCAAGCCCCTGGTCGAGACCCTGCCGCCCCCGGAAGTCGACGCCAGCGTGGCGCGGCTTTCGGCCAGCTACCGGCAGGTCCAGCGTTACCTGGGGCAGGAAGGGTCCAGCGAGGGCCTGGTGGACGAGTACCTGGACAAGATGCGGAACCCGGAGAACATCAACGACATGGACCTGTTCGACCTCATGTCGTACCAGAACGTCTCGCCGGTGGACGCGACCAACATCCTCAAGGCGCGCGCGCGACTGGGCCGTTTCGAGAGCCAGCGCCAGCTGCGCCGCTCCGACGGGCTGCGCTACTTCGCCTACCGCAACCTGCGCGACTTCGTGGTCTACAGCCCCGGGGAGATGACCGAAAGTCACGGGAACGCCGTGACCGGCTACGTGCAGACCCGCTACTGGGAGACCCCGTTCGCCGCCGGCAGCGACGACGAACTGGGCAGCTTCGCCAGCGGCGCCCCGCGCGGACGGTACTTCGTCGACCAGAAGAGCCTGTACTCCCCCGGCTGGCTGAACAAGCTGCGCTTCAACGCCGACGGGGGCATCGTGGGCGGCGTGTTGACCGACCGCGAGTACGGCGAGGCCGACTGGGACGAGACCACCAAGGGTTTCGTCGGCGTGACCGACCGGAAGTTCGGCAACTTCCGCCTCAAGGGCCTGTACGTGGGCGACTTCCGCGTGGCCTACGGCCTGGGCCTGGTCATGGACAACACCGACTACATCCACTTCCGCAAGACCGGCTACGGCTTCAACAAGCGGCTGCTGGGCGTCCACGGCGACCTGAGCCGCAGCTACGAGTACAACCTGCGCGGCGTCGCGGCCGAAGGATCCATCGGGCGGCTGAACGCCTCGTTCTTCGTCTCCAGCGACGACAAGGACGGCATCGTCAACCCCGACGGCACCCTGAACCGCTACGTGACCATGCGGCCGCGGCCCGAACCGGAGTTCCTCGAGACCCGCACGGTCGACGGCGTGCCCAGCGGCCTGCGGCGGGACGCCATCAGCGAGGACATCGTCGGCGGCAACATGAAGGTCATGCTGGCGCCGGGCACCTTCCTCGGCGTGACCGGGTACGAGGCCCGCTACAACCGGGGCTGGCGCGCGGACGAGGACGTCCTGGTGGCCAACACCGACCTGTTCGAGGCTCGCGACAACGAGATCTGGAACGCCTACACCAGCGTGTGGGAGGACGGCGAGGGCAACATCCAGGAAGCCAAGTGGCGGCGCGTCCTGGGCGCCGAGGGACAGGCCGTGGTGGGCAACGTGGCGGTCCAGGGCGAATACGCCTTCGTGCAGGACCCCAGCCGGAAGTGGTTCTCCTTCAAGGGGCCCAGCGCCTACGTGGTCAACACCTTCGCCCAGTGGGACAACATGCACCTGCTGGCCATCTGGCGGGACTACGACGTGGGGTTCGACAACCCCTACGGCCGCGCCTTCAGCAACGACAGCCGCTACGAGCAGACCATCCTGGACGCTCCGTACCGGCTGAACGACGACCTCTACACCTGGCTGGAGACGGACACGCCCCAGCCCAAGGCGGAGAAGGGCCTGTACCTGGAGACGCGCTACCGCATCAGCCGGGCGCTGACCCTCAGCGGGCTGTCCTACGACCGCTGGCAGCGCAAGGCCGACGGCGCGGACCTCACGCGGTACACCCTGAAGGCCGAATACCAGCCCATCTTCAACGTCCGCTTCCGCGTGCGGCACCGCTACAGCAGCCGCACCGAGAACAACCCGGACGACGTGCGGACCTACCGCAACTGGGAGACCCGCTGGCAGCTGATCACCCTGCTGAGCAACTACAACCGGCTGCAGTTCATGTACATGACCAGCAACGTGATGTTCCCGCCGCGGCCCCGCCTGGGCGGTACGCCCGACGCGGGGGCGGGGGATCCGGCCGTGGGCACCGCCGGCATGCCGGCCCACGCGTTCGAGGCGCGCTACGAGCACAACCTCACCCCGGGCATCAAGCTCTCGTTCGCCTCGTCCATCTACGACGGGTTCCTGTGGAACTTCGAGGGCAACGAATTCGTGCTGCTGGACGGCAAGGGTTTCCGCAACTGGTTCAAGATCCAGAGCCGCGTTTCCGAGCGCATGCTCTTCCAGTTGAAGGTCACGCGGGACCACAACCTGCCCAAGACCTACGTGGACGTGCGCCGGTTCGGCGATCCGAGCGGGAACGAGCCCGACGCCGACTACGCGCCCAAGGATGACACCATCGTCCGTCTGCAGATGGACTACACCTTCTGATCGATCGAGGAGACCGAAGACATGAAGACGATTCGACATAACCGCGAAGGTGCCCTGCAGGCCGGACGCCGCGTCCTCGGCGGTCTCGCCGCGGCCGTGGTTCTGCTGACGGTGCTGGCGTCCGGTACGGTCGTCGCCGCGCCCCAGATCATGACCGCCTACGGCGACCAGATGGGCTGGTTCAGCGCCGAGATCAACGCCATGGGCGGCTCGGGGGCCGCGCTGTACCGGGGCGGCTACAGCACGGTGCTGAATCCCGCCATGCTGGGCAAGGCCAAGGGTTACCGCCTGGACGCCGGCCTGGTCCTGGACCAGGAGCACGAGGACCGCTTCCAGCCGCTGTTCGACTCCTTCGACAGCTACGTGACCGACGCGGCCATCGCCAGCAACCGGCACCACTACTTCGCCACGGGGTTCGCGGTGGCCGGCCGGCCGGCCGGCGACGGGTCCCCCATCGGCGTGGGGCTGTCCCTGACCGACCGCTATCCCTTCGACTACGACTTCAACGAGGAGCTGCGCAATCCCAGCCCGTTCCCGCCGCAGAGCGGAGAACCGGCCCGGGACACGATCATCGAGGAGCGCGCCCGCGAGGTCAGCGGCACGCTGCGTGACCTCTCGGTGGGCGTGGGCTGGACCGTCAGCGAGCGCATCGCGCTGGGCGCGGCGGCCCACTACGGCTTCGGCACCCGCACCGAGATCATGCGCGTGCGGGACTTCGTCACCCCCGAGAACAGCTACAACCACAAGAGCGAGTTCGACATGGACGGGGTCAACTTCACCCTCGGCGCCCACGGCGTGGTCAGCGAGCGCGTGGAGGTCGGAGTGGCCTGGGAGAGCAAGCTCTCGGCCAGCGGCGACTGGTTGCAGACCGACTACGACGCGGACACCGACGCGACCACCGAGACCATGTCCGACGCCTACTTCAAGTACCCCCAGGCGTTCCGGGCGGGCCTGACCTTCCTGCCCCGCACCGATCCGCGCACCGTGT